>JAGAAJ010000006.1 GCA_017615355.1 Prevotella sp. | reverse complement strand
ATTTGCAGCCTCCTCTTGAAAAATTGGAGGCTCCGGAGAAATATATACAGGCTAAAAAAAACATGCTGCACTTTTTACACTTTCTGCACCTGACTCAGTTCTTTTCCTGTTTGGTTAACAGTTTTTGCTCTTTTCCTGATGTGGTTGACAGAGGCGTTTAGGTGTAAAAAGTGCAGAAAGTGCACCATATTTTTATAACTTATACGCGCGCGTAAGAGAAACATTTAGGTGCACGAGGTGCACCAGGTGCAACCCGTTTTTGGTCAATTGTATGCGCGCGTGTACTTATGTGTTTTTGTGCTTCTTCTTGTCCTTCTGGCGGGCTGTCTTGGGGGCAAGGAGGTCGCCGAGGCCGTTGAAGTCCTTTTTCATGATGAGGCCGATGCCCTGGGTGTTGAGCGACGATCGGGTGAAGTAGCGGTCGTTGGTCTGGTTGTAAACCTTCAGGGCCAGGTTGCCATTGGGGTGGAGGAGGTATTGGATGTCGAAGTCGCCGATGAATGAGGGGGTGGCGCGCGTGGCATTGTCGCGGTAACCGAACTGTCCGTTGAGCAGCAGGCGGTTGTTGAGCATGCGCCCGCTGATGAGTCCCTCGTATTCGGCATTGTGCCATCCCTCGTTGCCTGTGGAGATATTGGCGCCGAAGTTCCAGTTGTCGTTCTTGATGACTGTGCCCAAGAGTGTGTTAAGCTGCGATGAGAGGGTGCCCGACAGGAAGCTCTGCATGGCGAGTGAAGTCTGGTCCTGCTGTGTGTTGGCATTGTTCTGTCCTTGTGTGTAGAAGCGTCCGATGGCGAGCAGGTAAAGCACTTGCTGATTCATCTCCTGCTGGCCGTTGATGACGGAGCGCACCATCTGCTGCTCGTCGGCATTGACGGTGGGCATCTCAAGGTCGAAGTCGACTTGTGGACTGTTGGGCTGGCCTGCGATGTTCATCAGGCAGTTGACGCGTATCGTATTGGAAGCGAAGGAGTTTCCGATATTCAGGTCAGACAGCGACACGCCGCTGACGGTATGTTGTGCCTGCAGGTTGAGGGCCGCATTGTAGGGGTTGCCGCCGAAGACGATCGTACCGCCGCGGTTGAAGGTGAAGTTCTTCTTGATGATGTTCTGGATGGTGACGCCGTAGGTGCCGTGGTCGACGGTGTAGGTGCCGAACATGTTGAAGGGTCCCTTGTTGTAAAAGGTGGCGCGGATGGTGCCGTCGCCGTTGAGGGTGATGTAGTCGTTGGTGTTGGCATCCATCAACAGACGCATGGTGGCGTCGGGCGTGCAGTTGATGAGGAAGTTGATGTAGATGTCGGTGGGGATGTCTTGAGGAGTTGTGGAGTAAGGAGTTGAGGAGTAAGGAGTTGCGGAGTAAGAAGTTGTGGAGTAGGGGTGTCCCTGCTTCGTGACTGAGCCCCACTGGATGAATTCCTGGCTGGAGATGGCATCGGGTGAGGAGGCGTTGTAGACGAAGACGGTGTTCTTCTGCGGGGTGACGTTGCAGTCGATGGTCACCTCTCCGGGACGCCCCTTGATGCTGACGTCGCCAGTGGCGAAGACGGTGCCGTAGAAGTTGCTGTCGCCAAAGTCCTGGAAGTCGTAGGCCAGCAGGTTGTCGGCATCGACGAAGAGGTCGAAGGTGAGGTTGGTGAGGTGCTGGTGGTGGACGCCTCCGCTGAGGGCGGCGTGGTTGCCGTAGACGTCGGTCAGGGGCAGGGCGTGCAACTCGATCTCATCGGGGATGAAGACGACGGTGTCGCGGTGCAGGTGGTAGGCCGTGTTCAGGGCAGTGACCTTCGCATCGCCCTCAACGACGAGGCTGCCCGTCAGGTTGATGTTGTCGAGGGTGCCGGCCAGTCGCAGGTCGCCGTCGGCATGTCCTGTGATATAACTGAGGAAACTGTTGGTGAAGTTGTGCATGAAGTCAATGTAGGTACCACGGGCACCAAAGGCCAGGTCGATGGTGTTGTGGGTCGGCGAGACGTAACCGTCGATGAGGGTGGTGGCTCCCGGACCGTCATCGGCGACGGCATGGATGTCGATCTGCTCCCGCTCCCTGTTCCAGCTGGCATCGGCATGGAGTACGCCCATGCGACCATTCTCAAACTTGAAATGATCGACCCTCAGATGGGTACTGGCACTGAAGTCGCTGAACAGCGAACGGGCTACGGCGCGGCCTGTGGCGAGACCGCTGAACTCCACGGTGTGGAAGTTGACGAGGTTGAGGATATATGCCACCTCTACCTGGTTGAGGTCGACGGTCAGCGAGTCGTGGACGTGCCTGCTGGCGCGGCCGTCGACGGTGATATGCTGCTGTCGGTGGTGTACGTTGAAGTGGTCGACGAGCAGGTTGTTATCGGAATAGATGATGTCGGCGGGCTCTACGTTCCAGATGGTGTCGTTGAGTACGATGTGGGAGGGTTGTATCCTCACATGGGCTTCCGGCTTGGCGCTGAGGTTGCGATAGAGCTCGGTGATGGCGTTCAGCTCACCACTCATACCGCCTGTCGCTTTCCTGTTGTCCCAGCTGAGTGATGTGGTCAGGTGGTTGTCTGAAGCATTGGCCTTCAGGCCCAACAGCATATTGGTGCTGCCTGTATGCCTGTTGAGCTGGACATCGCAGCGCAGGGTGTCTACCGGCGAGTCGATGTGGATGGCTCCGTCGGTATAGAGGGCACCGTTATAGAGGAATCGCGGCAGGTCGCTGTCGAGGAAGAAGGTGCGGTTGTGGTCGTTGACGCGTGCCGTCAGCGTAATGGGCTGCTGGATGTCCAGATCGATATTGAACAGGCGCTTGAGCCAGTCGCTCTTGAAGATGTTGAGTCGCAGCAGGAAATTGTTCCTGGCCTTTTCTGAGAGGGGCGGCAGACCAGGCATGGTGGGCAGTTTGGAGCCGATGACGTTGGTGATGCTATGTGCCAGTGTGGCGTATTCGAAGTGGCCCTTCAGGTCGGCTTTGGCAAAGTCGCTGACGAGGGTCACGAAATGGAGTCCGTCTTCGAAACCGCTGTTGACGAGCAGGTTGTCGATGCGGAAGGTGCCTATTTCCGGCTCATTCATGGCAAACTGGCTGATGCGCAGGGTGCCTATGGCATCGTTGATTGTGTGGGCTGTGAAGTCGGCTTCGAGCTTCCCGCTGAATACGACATTCTGCCACTGGCTGGTGAGGTTGAGTGCATGGGGCGCGATGTGCCCGATGTCGCCGTTGATGTTCAATGTGGCTGGCTGAAGGCCTTTTTCGTCTGTCGTCATCTGTCCCTTCAGGCTGGCTTTCACGTTGGGGTCGTCGATCTGCAGCTGTCCTGCGATGCCGGCTCTGGTATAGGTTCCGTCCAGCTGGATGTTGCTGAAGGTGTAGTTCTTGTAGTCGATGGAGGGGATGGTGCCCTTCAGATGGACGTCGGGCTTGGCATTGGGGTGGAACTGTCCGTCGAACTGCAGGTCGCCGACGATGGTACCCAACTGTTCGTCGCCGACTAACTGCCGCAGGGCGAGCCGGGGGGTCTTCAGGGTTCCGCTGAAGTGCCTGGTGCCCGTCATGAGGAAATCAATGTCGATGTCGCCGAGGTCGGACTGGAGGAAACTCTTGGCAGCGATTCCGCCATCTTTGTTGCCAGCAAACTGACCGTTCAGTTGCAGGCTGCTGATGCTCTTCAGCTGTGGAGGCAGCTGCACGATATTCTTATGGATGAAATCGGTGACGTTGTCGTTGACAGACAGCTGGGCGACGTTCAGATTCCACGCGGGGGTCCTGGTCTGCAGGCCGTCGATATGTCCGCTGGCGCTGACCTTGATATCGCCGGCATCGGAGGTGATGCTGAGTAGTGGGACATCGAGGTTCTGCCACGTTCCGTTGAAGGCTGTCTCAATACGAATGCTTCTCTGAAAGTTCTTTAACGCAGAATGGAAACACCTTAAGTCTGAGGGTGTTATGTGTGTGTTCTTAATCGCTCCGTGATAGGCAATGGAGGATTCTGACAGCGTGTCGTTGCGGAAAAGGTAAGTGGCATTTGCCGAGTCGATTTCAACGTGCGAACTAGGCATTTCCAGTATGAAATTCCGAAGGAGCGTGCGCTGCTTGTTGGCTTCCAGACGGAGGGCCAGATTGTCGATAAGGAGCCCCGACTGCTCGCGTAGTCCCAAACGTTTGATGTTCAGGTTGAGGGAGTCGTTGGTGAGGGCCTTCAACATCAGATGCACACTGATATCCTCGACCTTCAGGTGCCTGGGATTGAAGAGGTTGGGTGTGGCGGCTTCGCTCAGCACGTCGTAGCTGATACTTGAGTGTCGCATGATGAACGTGTTCATGCGCAGGTCGAGTTTCGAGGGACTCTTGGTATCGTCAGAAGCCAGAGAGTCGATGACAAACTGGAAGTTAGGCTTTGCCTGCGGATGATTCTGGTACAGACTTGCATGTGCGCCGAAGACCTGGGCCGACATGATGGAGATCTTTCCTTTGGTCAGCGGCAGCAGGTCGATGGTGACTGAGAGTCGCGCCACGCGCAGCATCTCCTTCTTCTGCTGGTCGAGGAGATGGACGTCGTCGATGATGACGCGGTTGAAAAGTCCGATGTCTACTCGGCCTATGCTGGCTTCCGTGCCCAATGTCTCACCGACGGCCTTGGCGATTTGCTGACCCAGATAACGTTGACATAGAGGTAGTTGGGTGACACCAAACAACAGAAGATACAGGGCCATCAGACCCCATACGATCCAGTTGATGATATGCTTGACGTGTCTCACGAATCTGTCCGTTTCTGTCAGTTCAACATGGCAATCAATCAGATTTACCATGAAATTTTCCGCAAATTTACTACAAAAAGTTGTGATAAAATCATTTTTCGGCGATAAATTACTCTCTTTATCCATATTTTTATTAATTTTGCAGTCGCTCAACGCAACTATTCAATCAATTTATATATAAATGGCAAATGTAATTAAGTTACGTAAAGGCTTAGACATTCATCTTCAAGGCAAGGCTGAGGAGAAGAAAATCCAGCTGAAATCCAACGGCAAGTTTGCACTTGTTCCCGACGATTTCGAAGGAGTCACTCCGAAGGTCGTGGTCAAGGAGGGCGAAAAGGTCAAAGCCGGGGATGCGCTGTTTGTCAACAAACAGTTTCCCGAAGTGAAGTTTGCCTCGCCAGTCAGCGGTACGGTGAGTGCCGTTGTGCGCGGTGAACGGAGAAAGGTGCTCTGCGTCAAGGTCGATGCTGACAGCCAGCAGGAGTCTGTGGACTTCGGCAAGAAGGACGTCAGCAAGCTCTCGGGCGAGCAAGTGATTAACGCATTGCTGGAAGCAGGTCTTTTTGGTTACATCAACCAGTTGCCTTACGCTGTGTCTACGAATCCGAGTGTCCAGCCTAAGGCAATTTTTGTATCTGCCCTCAGGGACAAGCCGCTGGCTGCCGACTTCGAGTACGAGGTGGCAGGTCAGGAGGCCGACTTCCAGACAGGTCTGACGGCGCTCTCGAAGATTGCCAAGACCTATCTCGGCGTGGGCGTCGGTTCCAAATTGGAAGGCATGAAGGATGTTGAGGTCAATGTCTTCGACGGCAAGTGCCCAGCCGGTAACGTGGGTGTACAGGTGAACCACATCGATCCGGTGAACAAGGGTGAGGTGGTCTGGACCATCGGCGATCCCACTGTGGTGCTCTTCATCGGACGCCTGCTGAATACCGGTAAGGTGAACCTGACCCGCACCGTAGCCCTCTGTGGCAGCGAGGTCAACAGTCCTGCCTATGTGGACATGCTGGTTGGCGAGGAACTCTCTACGCTTCTGAGCAACAGCTACGACGCTACGAAGAGTGTGCGTATCATCAATGGTAATGTGCTGACGGGTAAGCCTACGACGAAGGAGGGCTACCTGGGTGCCCACACCTCGGAGATCACCGTGATCCCAGAGGGTAAAGATGCCGACGAGATGCTGGGATGGATTCTGCCCCGTTTCAAGCAGTTCTCTGTCAACCGCAGCTACTTCTCCTGGCTCTGTGGCAAGAAGGACTATGCGCTCGATGCCCGTATCAAGGGCGGTGAGCGCCACATGATCATGAGCGGTGAGTACGACAAGGTGCTGCCGATGGATATCTATGGTGAGTATCTCATCAAGGCCATCATTGCTGGCGACATCGACCGTCAGGAAGCCTTAGGTATCTATGAGGTATCGCCCGAGGACTTCGCACTGGCTGAGTTCGTCGACTCATCAAAGCTTGAATTGCAGCGCATCGTGCGTGAAGGTCTCAACATTTTACGTAAAGAAAACGCATAAGGAATATGAGCTTTTTAAGGAATTATTTAAATAAGATGAAGCCGAACTTCGAGGAGGGTGGTAAGTTGCATGCCTTACGCTCGGTGTTCGACGGCTTTGAGACCTTCCTCTACGTGCCCAACGACACGGCGAAGGCTGGTGGCGTGAATATTCACGATGCCATCGACTCGAAGCGCATTATGAGTATGGTGGTCATCGCCCTGATGCCTGCCATGCTGTTCGGTATGTACAATATCGGCTATCAGAACTATCTCGCAGCAGGCACCCTCGAGAATGCCGGTTTCTTCGAGATCTTTATCTATGGTTTCCTGGCTGTATTGCCCAAGATTCTCGTGAGCTACATCGTTGGTCTGGGCATCGAGTTTGCCTGGGCACAGTGGAAAGGTGAGGAGATCCAGGAGGGTTACCTCGTATCGGGTATCATCATCCCGCTCATTATCCCCATTGGCTGTCCGCTGTGGATGCTGGCACTGGCCTGTGCCTTCAGCGTCATCTTCTGTAAGGAGATCTTCGGTGGTACGGGTATGAACATCTTCAACCCCGCCATCGCAGCCCGTATGTTCCTGTTCTTCGCCTATCCCGCAAAGATGACGGGCGACACCGTCTGGGTGGCTCAGAGCAGCATCTTCGGACTGGGCAACGACCTGGCCGACGGTTTTACCGCTGCCACACCGCTTGGACAGATTGGTCAGGGCATCAATCCCGATGCTTCTATTTGCGATATGATCTGTGGCTTCATCCCCGGTTCTATCGGTGAGACTAGCGTGATTGCCATCGCCATTGGTGCCGTGATCCTGCTGTGGACGGGTATCGCCTCTTGGCGCACTATGCTGAGCGTGTTTGTGGGTGGCGCTTTGCTGGCTTATATCTTCGATGCTACAGGCCAGTTTACCATTGGTTGCCAGACTGTTGCCTGGTGGCAGCACTTCGTGATGGGTGGCTTCGCCTTCGGAGCCGTGTTCATGGCTACCGACCCTGTCACCTCTTGTCGCACCACCACCGGTCAGTACATCTATGGCTTCCTCATCGGAGCGATGGCCATCATCATCCGTGTTATGAATGCCGGCTACCCCGAGGGTATGATGCTCGCCATCTTCTTTGGTAATATGTTTGCGCCTACCATCGACCACTTCGTGGTGGCCCGTAATATTTCAAAACGTTTGAAGAGAGGAGGTACCAAATGAAACTGAATACTAATTCAAATTCGTACATTATTATATATAGTGCGATACTCGTGGTCATCGTGGCCTTCCTGCTGGCGTTCGTCTATCAGGCATTGAAGCCCATGCAGGATGCTAATGTGGCCCTCGATGTGAAGAAGCAGATTCTCTACTCGCTCAACATCCGCGGCCTGGACGGCTCTGCTGCCGAGGCAAAGTATGCCGAGGTGGTGAAGGAAGAGCAGGATGTTGATGGCCAGAAGGTCTATGCGTGCCAGATTGACGGTCAGGACATTCGCGTTGCCAGCATGAAAGGTATGGGCCTTTGGGGTGGCATCAGCGGCTATGTGGCCATCGACAAGGAAGGAAAGGTCTTTGGTGCCTACTTCAACCACGAAAGTGAGACAGCAGGTCTTGGTGCCGAGATCAAGGACTCTCAGGCTTGGCAGGAGAAGTTCATCGGCAAGAAGATCTACGATGAGAATGGCAATGTGATTCTCTCCGTTGTGAAGAAGGTGGATAATCCTGAGTCGCAGGTCGACTGTGTCACAGGTGCTACGCTGACCTCCAACGGTGTTGATGCTATGCTAAAAGACTGCTTGAAGAATGTGAAACCAACTAAAGCAGAGGAGGAGTAAACTATGGCATTATTCAGTAAACAAAATAAAGAGGTCTTCACGAATCCGTTGAACCTCGACCACCCGATTCTCGGACAGGTATTGGGTATCTGCTCGGCCCTCGCCGTCACCTCGCAGCTGAAGCCTGCCATCGTGATGGGTCTCGCCGTAACGGTAATCACCGCCTTTGCGAACGTGATCATCTCCATCATCCGCAACACCATTCCTAACCGCATCCGTATCGTGGTGCAGCTGGTGGTGGTTGCTGCGCTCGTAACGATCGTGTCTCAGATCCTGAAGGCTTTCGCCTACGACGTCAGCGTTCAGCTCTCTGTGTATGTCGGTCTGATCATCACCAACTGTATCCTGATGGGCCGCCTCGAGGCCTTCGCCATGCAGAACAAGCCCTGGCCTTCGTTCCTCGACGGTGTGGGCAACGGTCTCGGCTACGCCATGATCCTGGTCATCGTGGGTGCCGTCCGTGAGCTGCTCGGACGCGGTTCGCTGCTGGGCTTCCAGATTATCCCCGACAGCGTCTATGACTTCGGCTATGTGAACAACGGTATGATGACGATGCCGGCTATGGCTCTGATTCTCGTGGGTTGTGTGATTTGGGTTCATCGTGCATATTTTTATAAGGAGAAGTAAGTTATGGAACACGCAATAT
>JAGAAJ010000056.1 GCA_017615355.1 Prevotella sp. | reverse complement strand
CCATCAAGGGCCATCTCTGCATCTTTCCGCTGAGGATGGATATCGCGACTGCCCGACAGCTTGGCCTGAAACACATAGCTTGAGTCGCTTAGGCTATAGGTAAGCTGGGCATTGTGGCTGAGATTCTTAGTCTGTTTGTTCAGACTCTTGCGACATATCGAGACGATGTTGCCTGATTCCAGCTCGTAGGCTGCCAGCTCATCGTATGCTGCACCCTTGAAGTGGTGATAATCGAGGTCATAGCTGAGTGCAAACTCGCTGTGCCCACGATTGATCTTGCCATAGAGCGACTCATTACCGTTCATGGCGGTTAGCGTATTGGTCAGCTGGGTGCCTACGACGTAGCCGCTCACAGGCTTTTTCACCTTGATATCAATAATGTACGCAATGCCCTCGCCATATCTCACACCAGGATTGTCGACAAACTCAATATGGTCAATGCCCTGCATATCGAGCGTCAGCAAATCCTCACGTGTGGCAATGACATCATTGATGCGCACCTGCACCGTTCCCAGATTCGTCAATGCCGTAATGGAATTTTGAGCCTCGTCCACGCGGATGTGGGGTAGGGTGAGCTTTGCCAATAGTGAGTAGCCGTTGGCAGAATTCTCTATCTGCTGTTTAGTAGGATAGATCCATTGGCCGTCTACCTTTTGAACGGTATGTGCACCTTTTACCGTCACCTCGCTGAGAGTGACATCCTTCTCCGTGTCTTGGGCGGCTGCTGTCAACCCACCAATTGCCAACAGGCAAAACAATAATCTCTTCATACCTTGCATTTTTTCACGCAAAGGTACGAAGAGATGATCTTATGGTCGAAAAAACTGTCTGACATTTGTCTGACATTTAGCTGTCAGAGGCTATGTCAGTTTTCTATCTACTTGGTAATCAGTCGATACGACTTGCTGCGGTCAGACTCAATCTTCAAGTCGGAATGCTGCTCTACTACGGGCTTTAATCTTCGAATGAGTGTATAGAGCGTCTCGCTGGCATCGGGTTTCTTTGGCCAGAGGGCATCACAGATTTCTGTCTTGGTCAATGAATGTGAGGGCGACAGGAAGAACATCTCCATCAGCTGGTGCTGCATGGGAGTGAGCTGCACCTGATTGCCGTCAGCAGCATAAAAACGGCTTTCCTCCTCTGAATAGGTAAGCCCTCCAAAGGTACTACCACATGATGGGGCCATAGACAGCTGCTCATTGACTACTTCCTGCTTACGGCGATACCACATAAACAATGCCCAGAATCCTGCCAATGCCCAAAGAATGGTGGCTGGCTTTTGGTCGGACAGGCCGAAAATGGTGGCCTCAGAGCAATGTGCATACGCCTTGAACTTCTGACCGCGTGTGTCAACCACCAATGTGGCCTTGCCTCGCAGCTCAGCTATCTGCAAGTGGTTATTGAATGTGCGGATGGTGTCTTGACTGATCACATTACTCTGCTGCTCCTCCAAAGTAAGAGCGAGTGCCCTGTCCATATCTTCACTCACCATCCTGCTCGTCGAGCTATAACTCCCATAGCCCGTCAGGAATGAAGCGATGATGAGTGCAAACAGCACGATGCCAGCATATTTTTGTTTCATGTCTGATTGTTTTGTCATAAAAAACGATAGTTACCTGACCACGACCTTACGCCCGTCAACGATGTAGATGCCCTTGACGGCATGGGTGACGCGGCGGCCGCTGAGGTCGTAGGTGGCATGATTGACAGCAGCATCGGAATCGGAGGCCAGGTCAATGATGCCGGTATCACCGTAGTGGTCGTAGCTGAAGGCCACGTTTTGCTTGTCGCCCCAGATATACTCCTCCAGACCGGGATAGTCGATGAAGGGGTTGCGGTTTGCCTGAATGCCCCAGACGGCATTGTTGCGGTTGGTCTCTTTCTCGCTGACGGGGTCGTTCTTCGCCCATTTCATCAGCATCTTCAGCTGCCACTCGCTGAGGCCGGGATAGGCCTTGCCGTCGAGGGTGGGCTGCGACTCAGCGTAATTGGTGTACCAGTCGGGCAGCTTCTCCTCATAGCAGGTCACCATATAGAAATAGGTACGCGCAAAGTCGCCCTTGTACTCGTCGTTGGGCTCGAAGACGGTGCCTGAATAGCCCTCGAAGGTGCACTTGCCCAGCTTGCTGAAGCCGTTGGCCGACTTGTAGCTCTCGCCATTGTTCTCGCCGAAGGGATAGTTGGCACGTCTGTTGTTCACATAGCCATCGGTGGGATACATGTGGAAGAGGTCGGTGTACATAGGCATCACCTTGCCGCCGAACCAGCTGTTGGGGAACGAGTGCTCGCGGTTGTAGACATCGCCCTCCTGACTGTAATTGCCAGCCTGATCGGTGCCGAAGGTCATCTCGCGCTTGTTGGAATACATGTCCCACACCGTGCCGTTGGGGCGTGCGTCGGTGGTTCTGAAATGTGTCCACAGGGCCTTGTAGGCCTCGCTGAGCGAGCCGCCCTCGTTGCGGTCGTAGATGATGCCGCAGAGGGCTGTCTTCAGTTCGGCTCCCTTCTTGCCGTCGGCATTCTTGTAATAGGTTCCTGAGTCGTTGGGACCTTGCGCCCATAAGGATGCGAAGCACATCATCAGGGTGGATAGCAGAATCAAATGTCTTTTCATCTTGTCAGGGTTTTGATGACTTGCGCTTGAGGCGCATCATGGTTAATACCCGGCAAAGATACGAAATATTTCCATACGATACAAGCAATTTAACAAATAATTCCTCTGCCGACATCTCCGACCATACGGTCAGATGATGTGGCAGAGGAAAAAATGTGAATCGTTCTCTCAGTCTTTCGGCAGGGAGAGGTAGCTTTTCAGGGCATCGACGTAATCCTCGAAGGCCTTCAGTCCTGCAGATGTGATGCGACAGATGGTGCAGGGTTTCTTGCCCTTGAAAGTCTTCTCGACCTCAATGTAGCCCGCTGCCGACAGCTTGTCTATCTGCACGCTCAGGTTGCCCGCCGTAGCCCCCGTCTGCTCCTTGATGTAGGGGAACTCGGCCTCTTCGGAGCTGACAAGCAGCGACATCACCGCCAGTCGTAGCTCGGAGTGCAGCAATGGATCTAATGGCTGGAACATAGGGCACACCTCCTATTCTTTATTCTGCAAATAAACCACAAGCCCAGGAACGATGAGGGCCACGACGGCTACGGCGGCCATCACATACAGCTGCTCATGGCCAACGAACTGCAAAGCTCCGAAGAAACCGCCAATGCTGGCAATGATGCCACAGATGCGGATAACCGGGCTCTTCAGGACGAATCCCATAATGACTGTAGCCATTCCGAAGCAAAGAGAGATGACACCCGTGATGTTAAGCATGCCACTGCCCAGCACTTCTACCGGCAGCCAGCCGAAGCCTACGCAGCAGATCACACCACCCAACGTGCCACATACAATGCCGAAGGTGTCCCAGATGTGGTCGATGGTCTTGCCAACGAAAGTGGGAGGAGTGGGAGTCTTGCGCTTGTTGATATAGCGATTGCCCATATAGCCTACGAGTCCCATTGCTGCCCAAAGAACGTTCCAGACAGGACCGCCATGATGGCTCCACAGATAGACGATGATAAACGAGAAGACGGTCACCACACAGCCCCACCAGATCAGCGGGAGCGCAATGTTCTTGGTTATGGTGCGCTGGCTGCGCTCTATCGACTCGCGAATGATTTCCAGACTGCGCTCGGCAGTCATATTGCAATTCTCTTCCATTGTTACAAAATTTTTTAATGGTTACACACTTGGCTCATCAGCATCTGCTCTAAGACGCAACTCACCTTTTTGTTTGTTCTCCGGCCTCGTCCTTGCTCCTGCAGAAAGCACGGCTTTAGCCATTTGTGTTCGAATCACGGTGCAAAGATAAAGCAGTTTATAATATAAACCAAATTATTTCGTAGAAAAATGCATCTTGTTTAGTTTTATTAACTTTTCACAAGATGACGACGGCCTTATCTCTCTTCTTTGCGTCGAGATGATGACGGCTTAATCTTTCTTTTTTGCGTCGAGATGATAGGTGAAGCTGAGGCCAATGTAGTGGTGGCGGAAGTCGCTCCATGAGGTAGTCTGCTGATAGGCCGACTGCTGGCTCCAGCGGCCGTCCTCGTTGTTGAGGATGTCGTCGAATTCCAGCGTGAGGCGGGCTTTGTTCTTCAGGATCTTCCAAGTGACGGAGCCGTCCCAAACGAGGATGTCACGGTTCATGCTGCCGATGGTGTAGCCTCGTCTGGTGCGCTCGGTGAGGCTGGAATTGAAGACGAAATTGCCATAGGTGATCTCGGCACGCAGGCCGTAGTTGTTGTTCCAATGGGTGGTGTTCTGCTCGGGCGAGGCGGTGTAGCGCAAGCGGTCGGCGTTGATTTCGGTAAAGACGGAGGCTTTGAGCCAGTTGTAATCGAGCGAGAGAGTTAGGTTCTCACGGGGATTCATGCTGCTTTGGCGGTTCTCGATGCGCTCTGTTTGTGTGGGTAGGAGGGTGAGGTAGCCATAGCGCTGACTGGTGTTCATGCGGAAATCGCTTTGCAGTCGAAAATAGTTGCCGAGGCCTTGGTCGACGTTCAGTCGGAAGTTCCATGAGCGGCTTCCACGGACATTATCGGGTCGGCTCACATAGACGGCGGTCGTAGGATTGTAGCTAAGGGCTGTCGTAGTCTCGCGGTCGTTGTGATTATAGCCGATGGTGGCACTGAGCGAGGTCTGGCTGCGGGCGAGCACCATGTTGTAGGTCAGTTTCACGTCGTGGGCGTGGGTGTCCTTCAGATCAGGATTGCCCTCGGTGATGAAGAGCGGGTCGGTGAGGTCGCGGTAGCCGATGGTCTGGAGGATTTGTGGCTGCGAGGTGCGGAAACCGTAGTTCAGCTCAAGGCCGACGGTCTTGCTGAGCTTCCAGGTCGCACGCAGCGAAGGGTCGATGAAGAAGTGGCGGCGCACAGCGGCGGTGTCGAGCATTCCGCGCTGGTAGTCCTGGCTCTCGCGTAGCCAGCGGGCAGAGATGTTCGGCATGAGTTGGACGGGCTGGAGGTTGATGGTCTGCGACAGTCGCAGGCTGTGCTCGTTGCGAGAATAGATTTGTTTGTAGCTGTTGGCAGCATCGGCCAAGCCGTCGGTCATGAAGTCCTGGTCTTCACGGCTCCGAGTGTAGCTGAGGGAGTATTGCGCATGAATCATCCATATCTTCGTAAGCCAGCGGGCATGATGAATCTCGGCTGTCGTAGAGAAGCGGCTGGATGGCGAAGTGTAGGTTTGGATAAGTTGCGATGAAAGGCTACGGGTAGGCGAGCTTTGCTCGGGAATTGTATGGGTTTGATTATGTGCAGTAATCGTACGATTGGTCTGGCCGTCGGACTTTTCATCTCGATAGCTCAGATTTACGCTGGCTCCGAGTGAGCCGTCTTTGACGTAGTGTTCCCAACCAGCGTTGGCTCCCAGATCGGTTCGGCGGCCGTCGGTGTGGGTGGTGTTATATTGAGAGAGGGTCGGCACATAGTCTGAGCCGAAGAAATCTTGCTGCTCAATGCTCTGTCGGCTGTCTGAACGGTTTTGGGTGTGTGATGCGTCGGCACTCAGCGTATAGGTGTTCAGCGAATCTTTTGCCCATCGCAGGCTGGCATTCACTCGCGGTTCCAACTTGTGGGTCCGACGATAGTCCTCCGAAGAGGAGCGCGTGGCGGCCGTGTTGGGGAAATAGGTCTCCGTCTCTTCACCGCTTGTCCGGCGGCTATCGTCATGAGCCACACCACCAGTAAAGCTGTATTGGCTCTTCATTTCCTGCGTTCCTTCTTTTTGGTTCCACTTGTGCTGATACCCTGCAGTTGCTCCCTGCTCCTGTCCGTAGCCATTGCTCCAACTGCTACTCCACCCGTTCATGTTTTTGCGGATTCTCCTGTCAATATTGTTGGCATTGGCAAACACCATGATGGGGTCGGTCTTTGACAGACGGTTCATCGACAACTCGCCCTCGTAGAATTCTGGGCTCTGATAGCCCGCCTTCACATCACCATACCAACGGTCGAGGAAGCCGGGCTTGATGGTCAGGTCGAGCACCATGTCCTGCGTGCCGTCGTCTTTCTTCGTGCGCTCCGAGAACTCCGACGCCTTGTTGTATGCCTTGATGTTCTCCACGGCCTCGGCGGGAAGCTGCTTCACCAACTCATCGCCTCCCATCAGGCTCTCGCCATCCATCGTGATGCGGATGGGCTTACCATTCCACGACAAACTGCCATCGTCATCCACCTGTACGCCAGGCAGCTGTTTGATCAGCTCGTCGAGTCTCGCGCCCTCCTGCAAGTGGAAGGCCTCGGGATGGAAGACGATCGTGTCGCCCTTGACGGTGAAGCGGCGGGCATGGCCTTTCACCTCCACCATCTTCAGCATCTGCGGCGACATCTTCAGCTCGATATCGCCAATGTCAAGCGTGTCCTTGCGGCTATCACTGAAGGCCAGCACAGGCTTCGACTTCGAATAGTAGCCCAGCATCGACACCTCAATGCTGCCACGTCCAGAGGCAAAGATGCTGAAGCAGCCAATCGAGTCGGCAGTCATACTCATGACCCACCAGCCATTATCACTATTCTGAACAAATTTTATCTGTGCTTCGGGCAGCGGCTCCTTCGTCTCAGAGTCAACGACTCGTCCCTGCACGATATCGGCGCGCGTCGTAGTGCCTATGAGCAGAGCGACGAGCGCTAGAAAGAGGATTGTATGCTTCATTTTTGCTTCGTTATCTTCTATAATAACGCAGTTTTTGGCGAAATGTAACGATTTTTGACGTTAATTATTCTTAACCAGTTTCTTGGCAGCATACAAAAAACAGAGGCTTTTTGAAAAGCCCCTGTGCTAGATGTGTGATAATTCTTGCTTACCTGTGACCGCCAAAGCTTCCAGCGCTTCTGTGACCAGGAGCAGGCGGAGGCGTTGCGTTGCCAGGATGAGGTCCGCCAGCGGGGTGAGGCGCATTGTTGCCAGGATGACGCCAAGTGCTTCCAGTACCATGAGGTGCACCAGGCCCGCCAGCGTGGCGAGGTGGCTTGTTCAAGATGCGGTCAGCATAGAAGCGGTCAGCCATGCGGTTGTGACCTCCCCTGTAGGTAGCAAATCCCCCAGGATGATGGTTGAAGAAACGGTCGCGGTCGTAGCGGGCATAGATGTCGAAACGCCAGCCGCTGCGATGCCAGGACACGGGGCGATAGAAGTGAGCCATGCTCACAAACTTGTCATACTGCCATGCGCTGAGCACATAGCGCAAGTCGGCATTACGACGGTTCCACCATGGGCCGAACACGTCAGCGCGGTTGTCGATACTCAGCAGGTAATCGAGGTTGATCTCATACACTGCCTCATACTGTGCCGGAGTGAGGCTCAGCTCGTAGGCCATCTTGTCGCTCAGGAACAAGGCCTCGCTCTTGGCCGTCGTATAGCTCATTGCATTGGCCGTGATGGTCATCGCCATCAGCAGGACCAGGGTCATCATCTTCTTCATAGTTGTATCTCCTATCTTTAAAGGGTTAAACTTCGTGTGACTATTCTTTCTTTTCACATCGCAAAGGTCGGAAGAAAACGGGATATATGCAAAGGAATCTTCCTAAAGTGAAAGGGTGTTTTCCCTAAAGATGAATGGGGAAATCTCCCTTGCGCGTAAAATATAATGGTGAAAAAGTTTTGCTCCTTTCACATTTTTCCGTATCTTTGCCGTCTCAAAAAAACGAAAACAAGAATGGACTTCCGCACTATTGTAGACATCCCTAAGCCGCTGTTCCAGATTGAACCACTCGAAGAAATCCTCTTCGTGGGCTCGTGTTTTGCTGATGCCATTGGGCAGCGGTTTGCAGAGGAACACTTTCCCGTCACGGTCAATCCCTTCGGCGTGATGTATAACCCAGCCTCTGTCATGCACACCGTTCTGCGCTGCGAGTTGGCACCTCGTGTGGCCTTCTTTACGCTGGGCACCAATCACGTCTATCGGCTGAAGGAAACGGGCGAGATCGTCGACAACTGCCAGAAACGACCACAAAATCTATTCAATGAGGAGGAACTGTCGGTTTCTGAGTGCGTAGACTTCCTGGCACAGGCTGTTGACACGTTGCTCCAACGCAGGGCCGATGCGCATATTATGATTACCGTCAGTCCCATTCGCTATGCCAAATACGGATTTCACGGCAGTCAGTTGTCAAAAGCCACCCTGTTGATGGCCGCTGACAGATTGTGTCAGAGGTACGAATGCGTCAGTTATTTCCCTGCATACGAGATAGTGCTTGATGAGTTGCGCGACTATCGCTTCTATCAGCCCGACATGCTGCACCCGTCGCAGCAGACCGTGGATTATATTTGGGAACGTCTGTCCGAAGTATATCTTAGTCCGCTGGCAAAACAGTTCGTCCACGATTGGCAACCCATCAAGGCAGCGCTTCGCCACAAACCTTTCCATCCAGATAGTGAAGACTACCAACAATTTCTTGCACAGGCTAAAGAAAAAGAATCACGGCTTCTCTCGCGTGTGTATAAATAATAATGTGTGAGCATCGTTTCTATTGATGCGAGTCATCGTCCAAAATTTTTTTTTGCATTGTTATGAAAAAAAGTTGCGAAATTATTTGGTGGGAGCCAAAAAAGTTCTTACCTTTGCATCCGCTAAACGAGGGAACGCCCCTTTTGCCGAGGGGCTGCTACTTTGTCCGCGCAAAGTGAAGAGATCTTTGAAAGACTTACATAGACAGAATGAAGTAGTACAAGAAGCGATGTCTGCCATTTCTGTGGCAGTCATTGGGTAGAAGAAACGAACCGTCAATTATGATATTGATGAGACGGGCTT
>JAGAAJ010000055.1 GCA_017615355.1 Prevotella sp. | reverse complement strand
GAATGGTCGGAACCTGTTGTCATCGATTTCACCATTGGCAGTTGCGACCCGACACTCTACTTTGAAGGTGACAAGTGCTATTTCCTATGGAAGGAGGGCGACATCAAGATCTGTGAGATTGATGTGGAAACAGGAAAGCAGCTAGGTGAAATCCACCATTTGGGTACAGGCCTTGGGGGAAGATATCCCGAAGGTCCACATATCTACAAGAAGGACGGCTATTACTATCTGTTGCTGGCAGAAGGCGGTACTGAGCAGGGACATCACGTCAACATACTCCGCAGTAAGAACCTCTTCGGCCCTTACGAGCCTAATCGTGCCAACCCCATTCTCTCGCACTTCAACATGGAGATGCAAGGGAGTGAGATACAGGGACTTGGTCATGCCGACCTGGTACAAGCACCTGACTCTACGTGGTGGATGATATGCCTGGGATATCGCACAAGTGGCTATCTGCTCCATGTGATGGGACGAGAGACCATGCTGGCTCCTGTGCGTTGGGACAAGAACGCATGGCCCGTGGTGAATGGCAACGGCACTCTTCAGGTGGACATGGATTGCCAGACGCTGCCACAAGTGCAGATGCCCACCGATCCTATACGCGAGGAGTTCAACTTCGTGAAACGCAATGTGCCTGCCGACAGTTACGCCTCTCTGGGACTCGCGATGGGATGGCATAGTATCGGTAATCCCCAACTGTCGTGCTACTCGCTGACAGAAAGAAAGGGCTGGCTTCGACTGAAACCGACTACTACCACTCTTGACAAAGCCACCTCTCCTACCTTTGTCGCTCGCCGTCAGACAGAGAAGCGTTTTACGTCTACCACATTGTTAGATGCCTCTCGCCTGAATGAAGGTATGCAGGCAGGTATTACTGCATACGCAGCACCCCTCAACCATTATGATGTTTTGGTGGAAAAGAAAGACGGCAATCTCGTTGTACGACCCAATATCCGTCTGGGAGAATTGGCACATTCAGCAAAGGAACTGAAACTCAAAGGCAACAAGGCATATCTGCGTATCAGTTCGGATGGTGCCTATTACTACATGCAAGCGTCGGACGACGGCAAGACTTTCGAGACATTGGCAAAGATGGATTTCCGCTATCTCTCGACAGAGGTGATCGGTGGATTTACTGGTGTTATGCTCGGCGTATTTGCACAGGGTGAAAGCACGAATGGAGTCGCCGACTTTGATTGGTTTGAATATAAAAAATTACATCTTTGCCTTTCTTGCGAACTCAAAGAGTGACTTTGGCAGATGACAGTAGCCTGTAGGATTCTTGTCGAGATAATCTTGATGATATTCTTCGGCTGAATAGAAGTTCTGCAACGGCAGCTTTTCGACTACCAGAAGCTGATGATAGTTCTTCTGCTCCTCTGCAAGCACCTTTTCGATGATAGGTAAATCCTCGGCATTGGTATAGTAGATGCCCGTGCGGTAGCGGGTTCCTTCGTCATGCCCCTGCTTGTTGAGACTTGTGGGGTCGATGGCCTTGAAGAACATCTGCAATAGGAATTCGAGGCTCACTATATCGGGATTGTACTTCACATGTACCGTCTCCGCATAGCCCGTCGTGTCTGTATAAACCTCCTTGTACGATGGGTCGGCAGTATGACCGTTGGCAAATCCCACTTCCGTCTCCACTACGCCCGCAATCTGCTTGAAGTAATGCTCCGTTCCCCAGAAGCATCCTCCAGCCAGAAAAATGTCTTTTCCGTCTATTATCTTCATACTTTGTGTCATATTCAAAATTTTGCTGCAAAGATACGAAAATATTTGGATTCTTCCTCATTTTTTCGTAACTTTGCAATCTAAAATGATTTATTATGCCACGTAAGACTGACGGAATAGAATTTGAGATTCATCCGCGCCCAACGAAGGGTGAGGACGGCAAGCCGCTGCTCTATGTGCGCCCAGCAAAAGGCCGTAAGAAGAGCTTCAAGCAACTGGAAGATTTCTGCAACAAGTATCGCAACCTGCGTACAGGAGAGTTGCAGATGGTGTTCGACGTAGTGATAGACGTTGTTGGCCTCTGGCTGTCAGACGGCTACCGTGTGGAAACACCCATCGGCTCGTTTGCTCCCAAGTTGAAACTGTTGGGAGAGCATACCGACCCCAAGACCATTCATGGCAGAGACATTGAATATGCGGGCATTGAGTTCATCCCTTCCAAGGAGTTCATCAAGGAAGGTGGCAAGAACCGCGAGGGCTACCGCAAGAGTCAGACTCAGGTGGGAAACAGCCAGATGTACGACGAAAAGGCAATGGACGAGGCTTTGCGTCGCTGCATGCGGCTGGGCTATGCAACGATTCCAGAGTTTATGATATTCAGCGGACTGAAGCGCGACTCTGCCAAAGCCTATCTCGACAGCCTCTGCAAGGGCGACCATCCGCGTCTGTGGAAGGTACGTGAAAGCCGCCGCTGGCTCTACTTCCCAAAACAAGATACTTCCAAGGAATAAAACTCGGTTTCGACCGACCGCTCCAACATATAAGGGCGGGTGCTCCAAGATATAAGGGCGCCCGCCCTAATTCGTGCGGGCGGGCGTTCGAATTGAGAGACATGCCGTCTCGTTCCCTGTTTGCCCGTACCTTTCTCCCTTTTCCCACGTGCTATAATCACTAAAAAGCGTATTGCTGTAGCCCAGAAAACCATAAAAGCGTAACTTTTTGTCCCTTTTCTTTGGAATATTGGAAGTATTTTCATATATTTGCACCGTGTTTCGCAAGAGACACAAGACATAGTAGGCTCTACATTCCCAATCACCACCTCGGACAAAGGAGCCAAATTGCAACAAAGAGCGTCGGCGCATACTATGCGCAGGCGTTTCAACGGTTGCAATGGCTTGTGGTGAGCCGGGAATGCGTGGAAATGGCCTGCGCATTTCATTTGAGAACAAGTTTTATGACAATATGGAGAAGTTGAGATACTTTTTACTTATGGATGGAGTAGACAAGGAACAGACAATCTGTCAATACATGGATTTAGATTATCTTCTGCGCCTTCTTGACACCCGTACGTACTTTGTAAAACCTAAACAGAGTTTCCAAGACTTTCATGAGAGATGCCTGCCGTTTAAATCGATATTCAAGCTGCATTTTATAGGAAGAGAATGCGACAAGTCCATGCTGGCAGATACAGAGGAATCACTTGTCAGATTAAGGCAGTTCAGGGAGAGCGGGACTATGCTAACAGCCTGTTGGACAGAACATCGGGGGGAAAATGCACTGATGTGGAGAAACTTCACGAACAAGATGGGCATATGCATTAAGTCGTCCATTCACAATTTCATAGCATCTATTGATACGGATGACTATGATATATGCTGTGGACGGATGTCTTATACAGGCATCCATACCGAAACAGAAATAGTTGACTGCTTATTTACCAAAGACAAGGCATTCGCCGATGAAGATGAAATAAGATTCTATTTCACACCAAGGTGCAGTCAAAGTGACAAAACTGACAAAGGGGTGTCTATACCAGTGCTTCCGCAAGTTTTAATTGACGAGATTATACTATCTCCCTATATCAATGTGCAAGCATGTAAAGTACTAATTGATTTCATCAATGAGAAATATAATATTGACAAGCAGAATAGATTTAGAGTACGAACATCTGAAATAAAAATAAAATCATGAAACAGCTATCTAAAAATTTGGCACTACTCGTGCTGCTTTTGCTTATTGGGCAACGGGGTTTCTCCTTTGACTTTGAAGTGGACGGAATCTATTATGGGTATAACCCTGATAGTCAAACTGCCTACGTTACAAGAGGAGACCAAGACTATTCAGGTTCAATAATTATCCCAGCATCTGTTACTTTCAATGGGAGAACATTGAATGTTGTTGGCATAGCAGATAAAGCATTTAAAAATAATAGAAATTTGATTTCAGTTACTGTTCCCGAAGGTGTTACATATATCGGAGATGCAGCCTTTTGTGGGTGTTCATCTCTGGCAAGTATCTCCTTGCCCAATTCGTTGTCATCCATTGGCTATTCATGGGATCGATGTGAAGGCGCTTTCTATGGATGCAGAAGTCTAAAATCTATTTTTATCCCTGATGCTATAAAAAGTATCGTCGAAAAGACATTTCGAAAATGCGGTTTAGAATCTATAATCATTGGCAAAGGTGTGGAAGAGATTAAAGATTATGCTTTTGATGCATGTACTAATATGAAAACAGTAATCATACCAAGTAATGTTGCAATCATCGGCGAATCTGCATTTAGTAATTGCTCTAGTTTAGATACGCTTATCTTCGAAGATAGCGATGTTCCACTTGTTATAAAGTATAAGGAAAGGGATGAATCTGGAATCGTAGCATATATTTATGGGCCAGCTAATTTGTACTTCGGTAGAGATTGTCAAATGAAAAATGTGCTAAACTATTGGGAAAACCTAAAAACATTATCAATTGGAAAAAATGTGAGAAATCAAACATTTCCCTATTGCAACGTCCTAGAAAATATATATAGTATGATAGAAACTCCAGAATCTTTAGCCTGTGATTTCAGTTCCAAAGTATATGCCAACTCACATTTATATGTGCCAACAGGAACAAAAGAGAAATACATGGCAGCTGATGGATGGAAAAAATTCTTTATGATAGAGGAAATGAATGTTTCTGATATGTGGGGCGGAAATGGTGAACCTCCAACCGATGATGAAAATAAAGGAAAATGTGAGAAACCGACAATCCGCTACACTAACGGAAAGCTTCTGTTTGACAGTGCTACCGAGGGGGCTATATGCCAATCAACCATAACAGACTCTGATATAAAATCATATAGTGGCAATGAAATTCAACTTGGCGTAACTTACAACATCAGTGTATATGCAACAGCTTTGGGCTATCAGAACTCTGAAGTTGCTACAGCCACTCTTTGTTGGATTGATGTAGAACCAAAAACAGAGGGCATCGAAAGCGGAGTGGCTCAGGTAAGGGCAAACGCAGTACTGATTCAGAGTCATGATGGAACGGTTAGTGTCGAAGGTGTTGCCGATGGCACAGACATCACCATATATGACACCTCTGGACAGATGGTCGGTTCAACCAAAGCACATTGTAATTATACGACTATCGCCACTAACCTTAGAAATGGTAGTGTCGCCATCGTTCGCGTTGGTGACAAGTCTTTAAAAATTATAATGAAATAGGTATCAACTCATACTTCGAGGCCGCCGCTGAATCGCTAGCGCCAGCCTCCCGAATCTGATTCTCGTCTGTAACTTTATTCTTTTATGCAGCTATTCCCCTCTCATACAAGTACCTCGGTGCGAAGCCTATCTCGTCGTTCCAGTCGACAGTGAAGGGGTCGAGGCGGAACGACTTGAAGTAGTCGAGATCCTGTAGCTTGCGACAGATGCCCTTCTGCATCAGCGGCGTGAAGTCCACAAGCCGCACCTCGCCCGTGTTGAACGTCAGGCGCAGTGTGTAGTCGCGCACGTACTCGGCAGCGACGACTTTGAGCAATGGATTGTTTGTTGTCATATTCTTTTCCTCCTATATTTATTCCAAAGGTGCAATCTTCTTGCGTCTTGAAGTAGTTGGCGATGACTTGGTTCATTGTCTTAGTGCTCATAAGTGTTTCGTTTAATAATTCAGTGCAAATATACGAAACATTTCCGAATTATGATGCAATAGCCCCAATCTTTTTGAATATCTTAAGGCAAGCGTTTCCTACATTATTATAATAATGGGGCTATGCTTTAATCTCTTCCAATGCTCCTGTCTCTGAATCAATGATAAACCCACGAACCACGATGTCCTTGGGAACCAGTGGATGAGTCTTGATGGTCTCAACAGTCTTACGGACGGAGGTCGGTGTGTCCTTAAATCCCTCTAGCCACTGGTCGAGGTCGATGCCACACTTACGGATGGTGTCGAGTGTTTCATCCGTCACACCACGGGCAATCATCTCGTTGTGGAAGTGGTCATAACTCATGTGGCAGGCTCCACAATGCGAGTGAGCCACCACCATGATTTCCTCTACGCCCAACTCATAAATGGCTACAATGAGGCTACGCATAGCAGAGTCGAAGGCAGAAATCACTAAGCCTCCGGCATTCTTGATGATCTTCGCATCACCATTCTTTAGGCCCAGAGCTGCAGGGAGCAGTTCAGTCAGACGGGTGTCCATACACGACAGTACAGCCAGTTTCTTGTCGGGGTACTTGCTGGTCAGATACTTCTCGTAGCCCTTCTGTGCCACGAAGGTCTTGTTATAGTCAATAATCTGGTCTATCATACGCATAATACCTAAATACACTTAATTTTTTTTGCAAAGATAGCGATTATTGCGGAATAATTGGTAAATTTGTAGCCACTTTTAGGATTGTTTATGAAGTTATGGAATACAAGAAGATAGGTGAACGTACTATGGCAATACTCTGTATGCTTTTCCTGCCTTTGGTTGCATGGGCGCAAAAGCAGTATTACCTGCCAACGGCGGGAACCTCAGATGACGAGAAAGATAAGCCAATGATAGAGGTCTATCTGCCCCAACAGCCTAACGGTTGTGCCGTGGTGCTCTGTCCTGGTGGTGCCATGCGGTGGCTGTCGTGGGAGAGCGACGTGGTGAAGATGGCTTCTTTCCTTAACGCACACGGCATTGCCGCCATCGGATTGCGCTACCATCTGAACAAGACTCCCATGCCACAGGACATGAAGATGCCACCAATGGTAGACGTGACACATCCTGAAGCATTCCCGCAGGCCGATGCCAATCCGATGCACACGGCCAGTGGCGACTCCATCATACAACTGGCTGCACAAGATGCCAAGGCAGCCACCCGCATGGTTAGGGAACATGCCGACGAGTGGCATATCAGCAAAGACAAGATAGGTTTCCTGGGCTTTTCGGCAGGTGGCGGCGTAGCCATTGCTGCTACGATGTCGGCAGAGGCGACGGAACGTCCGAATTTCCTCTGTACTAACTTCGGACCATCGCTGATGCCAGTCACCGTTCCACAGGATGCACCTCCCTTGCTCATTATGACTCGTGCCGACCATCCCAACGTGGCAGCAGGTCTTATTGCCTTGTTCATGGAGTGGAAGAAGTCTGGGGCGAATGCTGAATTGCATATGTATGGCGACGGCAAAGGTCCCTATGAACTGATGCCGCAGACGGACGAGACCACTACTGAAACGTGGAGCAGCCAGATGATTCACTGGCTAAAAGCCAAAGGATTCATCAGTAAGAAATGAAACAATAATTGGAGAGTAAGATATGGGACACGGTAATCTATGGCTATTCAACATGGAGATGTGCTGTAGTATGCAGATTTCCTCATTACGGGTAAAATTGGAAGAGTGCAAGAGGATTGGCAGGACTAATTGTGTGGTCAGTCCTAACTATCCTGCCGCATCCAATGAGGACTATCTCTTTGACTGCATGAACCTGTATGCCAGGTTGAAGGAAAACGGGCAGGTGGTGGTTGAAGGTGTAGTGTTCTACTGGAACCCTGTTGACGGTGACACGCAGAAATCGGCTGTTATCCAAACCTTCAAAGACTTAGATGAATGTCTCGGTTGAATCAGTAATGAATCTGCTGCCAAGGAAGAATGTGTTAAAGTATTAAATGAGAATTGTTAGATATGAACTTTTTTAGATCTTGCAAAATGCCAAGAAGAGGGGAGAATCAAAAAACCCCGCTTAAGTCAACACGACTTTCACGGGGTTCATAATGAAAGGAGGAGTGGTACCTCCAGGAATCGAACCGGGGACACACGGATTTTCAGTCCGATGCTCTACCAACTGAGCTAAGGCACCATTTTGAGTGCAATCCTTTCGTTTGCGGGTGCAAAGGTACGAAGAAAAAAGCAACCCACCAAATTTTTTCCCAATTATTTTCAAAAATGAGAGGAAAAAGTCGTTTTATAGGCATCAAAAGCGGTCTGTTGCCGTCCCCTACCCTAGCCTTTCCCCTTTAATGAGAGGGGAAAGGCCGTATGAGGGAGAGCGGATTACTTCGTGATGCGGAGCACGGGAGCGATGGCATTGCAGGGCTCGGGCAGGGTGACTTCGAGGCCGTCGATGGTCTGCTTGACTTTCACCTTGCCATAGCCTAACAGATAGGCGCTGGTGATACGTTTCTTGAAGTCCTTGTTGCCCTTGGCCAGCGACTTGACGACGAGCTTGCCGTCTTCGGGCCAGCCCATGGCGGTGACATAGAGGAACTTCTTCGTTTGGTTGAAGCGGATGTCGCGATAGTCCATATTGGCGAACTGTCCGTCGTTGAAGCCCTGGGCATTGATCTTGATGTCTTTCTCTGCCACGGGGCCCTCGCCGAACTTCACCCAGGGCCGTGTGCCGAAGATGCTCTCGCCGTTGACACTCATCCAGGCCTCGAGGTCGTCGAGCACCTTGGCCTCTTTTTCGTCGTAGGTGCCGTCGGCACGCAGGGGGACGGAGAGCAGCAGGTTGCCGTTCTTCGACACGATGTCGACGAGCTGCTTCACCACCTGTGCAGCGCTCTTGTAGCCGTTGCGCTCGTAGATGCTGGTGTTGTAGTGCCATCCGCCGATGCAGTTACAGGTCTGCCAAGGCTCAGGGATGATCTCGTTGGGTGCGCCACGCTCCACGTCCCAGGTCAGGGCCTTGCGCTGGTCGTCGCTGAGAATCTTGCCGAAGACGACACCTCGCGGATTCTTATTATAAAGATGTGTGGCGATGCGCAGGCCGCAGTCGCTCAGCGGATAGAAAGGCAGCACGGTGACGTCGAAGTAGATGAGGTCGGGATTGTAGCGGTTGATGGCGTCGAGCGTGCGGTCATAGAAGTTGGTGACAAACTCCTGGCTGGGCGGACAGGCACCGTGGCTCCAGTCCCATTGGCCGTGAATGGCGCCGTTGTCCCACGATCCCTTACTCATCGGATGGTTCTGCTGATAGAGCATCTGCGGGTCGAGTCCTTCCCACCATTTGCCCTTACCGTCCTCTTTCGTCAGGTTGCCGTCGTACCAGATGCCGGCCTTGTCGCCCTCAAGGTCATAGCGTTGCGACGGCTCGTACCACGTCCAGGCATGATCGGCGTGGAACGAGATGCCCAGGGGCAGGCCAGCCTTCTTGGCTGCCGCAGCCCACTCGGCCAGGATGTCGCGCTTGGGGCCGATGTTCTTCGAGTTCCAGGGCTGATACTGCGAGTCCCACAGGTCGTAGTTGTCATGGTGGTTGCCGAGGACGAAGAAATACTGTGCACCGCATCGCTTATAGCGTTCCACGAGGGCCTCAGGGTTCCATTTCTCGGCCTTGAAGAGCGGCAGCACATCCTTGAAGCCGAACTCCGAGGGATGTCCGTAGTGCTCGACGTGCCACTTGTATTCACGCGAGCCTTCCATGTAGAGCGAGCGGGCCATCCAGTCGCCGGAGCCCTCTACACATTGCGGTCCCCAATGTGCCCAGATGCCGAACTTCGCATTGCGAAACCATTCCGGTGTCTGGTGTGTCTCGAGCGACTGCCACGTGGGTTCATACTTTCCTGTCTGCATCTGCTCGTGCACCTCGCTGACGGGAATACGGTAGGTCTGCGCCGTCATTGTCGTGGCCAGGGCGCACAGGGCCAAGAATAGCATCTTTTTCATATCAATCGTCGTTAGTAGTTGTTTGTTGCAATGGTTGTGAAGGGTCGGCCTCGATGAACATGCTGTCGTCCATCTCCTCCAGCGACTTCTTTTTCTTGTTCTCGCGTGCACCGGCCTTCAGCAGGTTGCGGGCAGCGGTGATGATGCTGGGACCGCTGTCGGCGGTGGTAATCTTCAGCCTCGAAATCTTCCTGACGGTGTCGTTCATGCTCGACTCCACCTCCATGAAGCGCAGGCCGAAGTCCTGCACGCGGTCTATCACCGTGTTGGCGGCATCCATCATGGCCTGCTGATTCTTCAGCTGGCGCACCTGCGTCCACATCATCTCCAATACGCGCAGGTTCATATACATGGTCTGCGGACCGAGTATCATCACGCCCTCGTCGTAGGCCTCGCGCCAAAGCGTGGCATCGTTGAGCAGGGCGAGGTTGAGCGCTCCCTCGATGGGCACATACATGATGGCGAAGTTCAGGCGGTTGTAGCCCTCGGGCAGGAATTTGGTGTATTCCTTCCTGGCCAGTCGCCTCACCTGGGCCTTGACGCTTTCGATGTGTGATTTCAGATAGGCGCTCTTCTCCGGCGCATCGTCGGGAGTGTTCATATAGCGCTCGTAGGCCGTGAGCGACATCTTCGAGTCGACCACGACGTGGCGGTTGTTGGGGAAATGCAGGATGAAGTCGGGTATCAGGCCCTTGCCGTCGTCGCCTTTCAGGCCCTTGCCGCCTTTGTCCTTCAGCGTCTCCTGCGTGTCAAACTGCTCGCCCTCTTTCAGCTCGAGGTCTTCCAGCAGCTGCTTGAGCTTCAGCTCTCCGAAGTTGCCCTGCACCTTCACCTCGCCTGTCAGGGCGCGAGTCAGTCGGTCGGCAGTCTCGCCGATGGCCTGGCTCTTCTGCATGTTGATCTTGATGGTCTCGTCCAGTCGGGTGAGGGCCTCCGTCTGCTGCTCCTTCGTCTTGTCGAGGGCTTCCTGCATGTCCTTGAGGCTCTTCTGCAGCGGGTCGATGATCTTCGACACCTGCTCCATGTTCTCCTCGCCCAGCTCCTCCTGCCGCTGCTTGAGCACCTTCTCCGAGGTGGTCTGCATCTGCTCACGGATGAGGTTGAGCTGGCTCTTCACCTGCTCCTCGTTCATCTGCTTGAGGGCGGCAATCTGCACCTCGTGGGCCTCCTTCGTCTGGCTGAGCTGTTTCTCGAACGAGGCCTTCAGGTCGGCTATCTGCTGTTCGAAGAGCTCCTTCTGTCCCTGCAGCTGCTTCTCGTATGACGATTTCTGGTCTTCCCTGAACAACGCCAGCTGTTTGTCGTAGGCCTCGGCATACTCCTTCCTCCTGCGGTTACCAAAGTGATAACCCAGGAAAGCCATCAGGACAATGGCGATAATGGTGATGACGAGATAGATTTCCATCCTTGAAGACTATTCGTCGTCGTTGGCCACACGCTTGGCAGCATCGTAGAGCAGGTTTCTGATCTTGTTAAGGCCGTTGCCATTGGGGCTGACGTTGTCGCCGCCAGAGATGATGCGCTCATTGCCTTCGAAATGGGCCCCGAAGCCCCACATGTAACCATCGAGAATCCTTTCATCCATCTTGAGCGAGTAGTGGGGAGCATACTCATACATCTTCTCCTCCTCGATGATACGGCGGGCAGCGTCAAAGAGCGTGTCGCTCACCTCATGGGACTCATCGTTGTTGAAGTGACGGAAGGACAACTCGGCCGTCTTGCCAACGGCATCACGGTGCAGGTCGAAGTTGCCAAACTCCTCCATCATCATGCCCTGATAGAAATAATTCACTCCCAACAGTTGGCCCTCGGGCATCTTTTGGGTGAGAGTGGAGGGGTTAGAGGTGGGAGTAGCGGGCTCATCAACATCCTTCACCTTACTTTTGCATCCAAAGAGGATTCCTAAGATTCCCATCATCAATATCAGTTTTTTAGTCATTAGAATATTGTTGTTTATAGGTTATTGTATCACACGCTCACGTCGGCCTTGATGTGCGGCCAGGGGTCGTAGCCCTCCAGCTGGAAGTCCTCATACTGGAACGAGAAGAGATCCTTCACGTCGGGATTGATTTTCATCACGGGCAGCGGCCTCGGCTCGCGTGTCAGCTGCAGACGGGCCTGCTCCAGATGGTTCAGGTAGAGGTGCGTGTCGCCCGTGGTGTGGATGAACTCGCCGGGCTGCAAGCCTGTCACCTGCGCCATCATCATGCAGAGCAAGGCATAGGAGGCGATGTTGAAGGGCACGCCGAGGAACGTGTCGGCGCTGCGCTGGTAGAGCTGCAGGCTGAGTTTCCCGTCGGCCACATAGAATTGGAAGATCGTGTGACAGGGCGGCAGCGCCATCTTGTTCACCTCGGCCACGTTCCATGCCGACACCATCATGCGGCGCGAGTTGGGGTTGTTTCTGATCTGGTCAAGCACCATCTGAATCTGGTCGATGCTGCCGCCGTCATAGTCGGGCCACGAGCGCCACTGATGGCCGTAGACGGGCCCCAGCTCGCCGTTCTCGTCGGCCCACTCGTTCCAGATGCGCACGCCGTGCTCCTGCAGGTATTTCACGTTGGTGTCGCCCTGCAGAAACCACAGCAGCTCGTAGATAATCGACTTCAGGTGCAGCTTCTTCGTGGTGAGCAGCGGGAATCCCTTGCTCAGGTCGTAGCGGCTCTGCGTGCCGAAGATAGAGAGAGTGCCCGTGCCTGTGCGGTCGCCTTTCTGTGTACCTTCGCGCAGGATGCGGTCAAGTATGTCCAAGTATTGCTTCATCCGTTCATATCATTGCCTTTGTGCAATTCACGTGCAAAGATAAGAATTTTGTTCGGTTCGACCAAGAAAAAAAGGCCGAAAAATTGTAACGAAGGGATCTGGGGACTTCATTCACCCTTTCCGATATTCCTTCGGACTCATGCCGCTCAGGCGTGAGAAGAACTTGCTGAAGGACGGGGTGTCGGCAAAGTGGAGATGGTCGACTATCTGGGTGATGCTCAGTTGCGTCGTTTGTAGCAGGAAGGAGGCTTCCATCAGTAGCATCTGGTTGATATAGTCGATGACGGTGCGGCCTGTGACCTGACGGACCACACGGGAGAGATAGACGGGAGAGATATGGAGCCGCTCGGCATAGAACGGGATGTCGTGGTGCTCGGCAAAGTGCTGGGGCAGCAGACGGATGAATTCTATGAAGATTTCCTCCACGCGCTGGGGCGTCTGGCGGTGTACGATGGCACGCTGCTGGGCGTTTTGCAGGTCGAGCAGGAAGATGGAATAGAGCATGCGCAACACTTCACCTTTATAAATATGGTCGGAATGAAGATAGCCGATGATTTCGCGCATCTT
>JAGAAJ010000054.1 GCA_017615355.1 Prevotella sp. | reverse complement strand
CGTGGGCTACGGCAATTTCTGCTGGTCGTCGCCTGTGGGATTCACCAACGAGAACGACGAGTTCTTCGTCTTCGCCGCCGATGCCAACGGCGTGGTGTATGTCATCAGGGGCAAGAATGGCGAGGTGCTCTGCAAGAAGGATATGGGCGCCAACTTCGAGTCATCACCCTGCGTGGTGGGCAACAGTCTCGTTGTGGGCTGTCGCGGCACGAAGATCTACAAGTTTAGAATAAAGAGTTAAGAGATAAGAGTTTAGTGTTTAGAGTTTAGAGTTTAGAGATATGAGACTACTCCGACTGATAAGTTTATCATTTATCATTTTTCATTTATCATTTAGCCCCGTAGGGGCGCAGGGCACCGACCTGCTCTCGGCCAAGAGGAATGTCATCCCTGGAGGCTACAACTTCTGGATCTACACCCCTGAGGACTATTACTACACGCAGGAGTCGACGCCCCTGGTACTCTTCCTGCATGGGGCAAGCCTCTGCGGACACGACCTCAACCGGGCCCTCCGCTACGGCACGGTGGCTGCCATCAAGATGGGACGCCAGGTGCCCGCACTCGTCATCACACCGCAGAATCCCGGCGGCCCCTGGAATCCGAAGAAGCTGAACGACATCCTGGAGTGGCTCGACAACAACGACTACGCCTACGACCACAACCGCGTCTACGTCCTGGGCATGAGCCTAGGCGGCTACGGCACACTCGACTTCGTGGGCACCTATCCTGAGAAGGTGGCGGCAGCGATGGCCCTCTGCGGCGGCTGCACGCTGAAAGACCAGAGCCGCATGGGCGAACTGCCGCTGTGGATCATCCACGGCACAGCCGACAAGGCCGTCAGCGTGCGTGAGTCGCAGACCGTCGTCAACCGCATGAAGCAGGCAGGCATCACCGACCGTCTGCGCTTCGACTGGCTGCCTGGTGCCTCTCATGGCGCATTGGCCCGTTATTTCTATACCTACAAGACCTACGAATGGCTCTTCTCGCACTCGCTGAGCGACCCCGACCGTCCCGTCAACCGCGACATCGACATCACACAGGGCGACCTCAACCAGGCCTACCGCGATATGGAGAAACGAGTGGAGCAGCTGGAGACAGAATGACATCATTTTTATAGACATAAGAACAGTTTTTTTTAGACATAAGAACAAAAGTACATATCATTAAACAATGGGAAAAGTAATCTTAACAGGAGACCGCCCCACGGGCAAACTCCATCTGGGCCACTATGTAGGCTCGCTGCGTCGCCGCGTTGAACTGCAAAACGCCGGCGACTATGATCGTATGTTTGTGTTTATGGCCGATGTGCAGGCCTTGACCGACAACGCCGACAATCCTGAGAAAATCCGCCAGAACATCATCAACGTGGCACTCGACTACCTGGCCGCAGGTCTCGACCCCACAAAGTGCACCATCTTCATACAGAGTCAGATAGCCGAGCTGGCCGAGCTGACCACCTATCTGATGAACCTCATCACCGTGAGCCGCGTACAGCGCAACCCAACGGTGAAGACGGAAATCAAGATGCGCAACTTCGAGGCCAACATCCCGCTTGGCTTCTTCTGCTACCCCGTATCACAGGCTGCCGACATCACCCTGTTTAAGTCGACGACGGTACCCGTAGGTGAAGACCAGGAGCCGATGCTGGAGGTGACACGCGAGCTGGTGCGCCGCTTCAACCAGACCTATGCACCCGTGCTGGTGGAGCCCGAGATCATGCTGCCCGAAAACCTGACGGCACGTCGTCTGCCTGGCACCGACGGCAAGGAGAAGATGTCGAAGAGCCTGGGCAACTGCATCTATCTGAGCGACTCGGCCGACGAGGTGTGGCAGAAGGTGCGCTCGATGTATACCGACCCCACTCACCTCAACGTCAGCGACCCGGGTCACGTGGAGGGCAACGCCGTATTCACCTATCTCGATGCCTTCAGCACCGATGCCGACTTTGCCAACTTCTGGCCTGAATATCAGAATCTCGACGAGCTGAAGGAGCACTACACCCGCGGTGGACTCGGCGATATGAAGTGCAAGAAATTTCTCAACCAGGTGCTCAACCAGTTCCTCGAGCCGATGCGCCTGCGTCGTCACGAGCTGGAGCAGGATATCCCCGAGATCTACAACATCCTGAAGAAGGGCACAGAGCAGGCTCGTGAGGTAGCTGCACAGACCATGAGCGAGGTGCGCAACGCCATGCGTATCGACTATTTCAACGACGCCGAGCTGATACGCCAGCAGTCGGAAGCCTTCAAGGCCAAATAGACAAACGACAACAAGAATGAAACTACAAAAAACTAATCTACTATTACTTTTCACACTCTGCCTTTTCTCTACACAGGCAGCGGCACCGGTGCGCATCACGCAGAGCCTTGACTTCGGTTGGAAATTCCACCTCGGCGATGTGGACGGAGCTGCGTCAGCATCCTATCAGGACAGCCATTGGCGCACCGTCAACCTGCCGCACGACTTCCAGATAGAGCAGCCGTGGGTGGCACCTGCCGCCGATGAGAAGGCCGACAACGACGATCCTGCCGCCAACATCAAGAGCCGACTGTCGAGCCGAGCATTCAAGGAGATGGGCCGCGGATGGTATCGCCTACACCTTACGCCTGCCGACAGTCTGAAGGGCAAGCGCCTGCTGATTGACTTCGGCGGCATCATGTATGTGGGCGACGTTTATCTCAACGGCGAGCTCGTTGGAAAAACCGACTACGGCTACGTGGGCTTCGAGGTGAACGTCACCGACAAGCTGCGTTTCGGACAGGACAATGTCCTCGCCGTGATGGCCGATACCCGCGAGCCTTTCAACTCACGCTGGTACACGGGCGGCGGACTCTTCCGCAGCGTCAAGCTCGTGGCTACCGACCGCAACGTCTTCTTCGCACGCCATCCGCTCTACATCACTACACGCGACAACCGCTATGTCACCGTCTCGGCAGAGGTGGTCACCAAGGGACGCGACAAACGCATGCCGCTTAGCCTGCGCATCACCGGCCCTGATGGCAACGTGGTGTATGAGGGGAAGCATACCGTCGTACGCTCCACCCCTACCCGATTTGTCGAGCAGCAGCTGCCCGAGATTGAAATCAGCAACCCGCAGATATGGGATATCGACACGCCCAATCTCTATACCGTTGAAGCCACGCTCTACAACGAGAAGGGCGAGGCCGTAGACGAGGTGAAAGACCGCTTCGGCCTGCGTACCGTTGAGATTGGCCCCAACTTCGGCCTGAAGCTGAACGGCAGGAAGGTGCTGCTCCAGGGCTATGCCAACCACCACTCCTTAGGGGCTTTGGGAGCTGCCGCCTATCCGCGTGCCATCGAGAAACGCATCCAGCTGATGAAGGATTTCGGACTCAACCACATCCGCACCAGCCACAACCCCTACAGCCGCGAGTTCATCGAGCTCTGCGACCAGTACGGCATCCTCGTCGTCGACGAGCTCTACGACAAGTGGACGCGCCAGCATACCGGCGGACGTGTGGCCTTCGAGGAGCTTTGGCAGAATGATGTCCCCGAATGGGTGAAACGCGACCGCAACTCACCCTCCGTCATCGCCTGGAGCCTGGGCAACGAGCTGCAGCAAGACCCCAACATGCCCTACAACGACTTCGGCGTGACGATGTACCGCCTGATGCGACCTTTGATACAGCGCTATGACTCCACCCGACAGGTCACCGTAGCCATGCATCCCCGCTACCGTAACTGGCAGACCGACTCGCTGCCCTGTGAGCTGGCGAAGGTTACCGACTTCCAGGCCTACAACTACCGCTACATGTACTTCCCAGGCGACGGTCGCCGTTTCCCCTGGATGACGTTCTATCAGAGCGAGGCCTCGATTTCCGCAATGGGTCAGAATTTCTTCGAGATGGATCTCGACAAGGTGATGGGCCTCGCCTATTGGGGTGCCATCGACTACCTGGGCGAGAGTCAGGGCTGGCCCGCAAAGGGCTGGGCACAGGGTGTATTCGACATTGCCCTCAATCCCAAGCCCAAGGCCTACTACATGCGCAGCTTCTTCAAGTCCGACGAGCCTGTGGTGCACATCGGCATCATCGACCGCAAGGGTGATATCATGTGGAACGGCGTGCAGACGGGCAACGACGGCATGAGCGACCATTGGAACAGGGCAGACGGCTCAAAGCAGGATATTGTTGTCTTCACCAACGCCGATGAGGTGGAGCTCTTGCTGAATGGCCGCAGCCTGGGCACGAAGCAGAATCCTGTCGACAATCCCAAGATGCGCAACCAGCTGCATTGGGACAAAGTGGAATACCAGCCTGGACGTCTCGTCGCCATCGCCCGTACGAATGGAAAGGAAGTGGCCCGCCATCAGATAGAGACCACTACTGAGGCTGTCAAGCTGACGGTCTCTGCCGATTTCCCGATGCACACCTCACGCCTCTCGCCTCTCTGGCAGGCCGACGGAATGGATTTGCAGCACGTGACCATCACGGCTGTCGACAAGAAAGGCCGCTGCGTACAGACCACCGATGAGGAGGTGACCTTCTCCGTAGATGGTGATGCACAGATAGTGGGTGTGATCAATGGCGACATCAACTCCAACGAGCTGACTACTTCTCCAAATGGTGAATGTAGGGAGGCGACTCGCCGTCTCTTCAACGGCAACTGCACGGTCATCCTACGCTCCACACGCCAGCCCGGCACGGTTACCCTTACAGCTACCGCTCCTGGCATGAAGCCCGTTAAGTTGAAGCTGTCAACCAATTAAACTCTGAAGGAGCAATCCTGCAGAAATCAGCAGGCCGTAAAGGAAGATGTTGCGAGCCGTAGCACCCAGGCATTTATTGAGCTCGCGACCCTCCCATATTTTCTTCATCTTCAAGAAAATAAAGTAATGAAGTAGAAGATATAGTAGAGGCAAAACAAAGACCAGCCAGCGACCATTGAAAAGGTATACGCCACCCAAGAGATAGGCAATGATGCCCACAGCGAGATAGAGCTGCAGGGTGCGCTGTGCACCCATCCTTACGGCTATGGTGCGCTTACCTGCCATACGGTCGGTGTCGCGGTCGCGGAAATTGTTCACAATCAGCAGCGCATCGATGACCAGCCCGCATGCTATCGACGCAAGGAGCACCTCAAGTGTGATAGTGTGCAGCTGCAGGTAGTAGGTGATGCATACCGGCACCAGTCCGAAGAATACGAGCACCAGCACGTCGCCCAGCCCCATGTAGGACAGATGGGTGGTGTAGAGGAAGCAGAACAGCACGCAGAGGATGCCGACGGCAATCATCGACAGTCCGCCGTACCACACCAGCGGCAGTCCCACCAGACAAGCCAGGCAGGTGGTGGCGGCGATGACACGTTTCATCTTCTCGATGCTCACCCACCCTTGGGCACAGGCACGCTCAGGGCCGAGACGGGTGGCACGATCGTCGGTACCCTTGGCATAATCCACAAAGTCGTTGATGAAATTGGCGTCAATCTGCATGATAAACGCAAACAAAACGCAAAGTGCTGCTGCCACCCAGTTGAATGTGCCAGACACATAATAAGCCTGCGCATCAGTCCACGCCAACGACAAGCCTATCATCACAGGCACGGCGGCTCCGCTCAGCGTCTTAGGCCGGGCTGCCAGCACCCATGCTTTCAGGGAGTCTTTCTTGATCACTCCGTCTTCTGTAACAACTTGCATCCTGCAAAGGTAATCATTTCCATTTTCAGGCAATAAAAACAGGTAAGAATATGCAGATTGTTTTAAGTTTTTTAACTATCATTTAACACATGCGTACAATATTTTTTTGTAATTTTGCATCGCTTTATCCCGGCTATAGAATGTATAGCCCTAAAATTCAGATAGTTAAGTAGTAAAAGAAGAAGAAAGAATGAGACAGCTAAAGATTCAGAAGAGTATCACCAACCGTTCGAGCGAAGCGCTTGACAAGTACCTTGTGGAAATTGGCCGTGCTCCTCTCATCAGCATCGATGAGGAGATTGAGCTGGCCCAGAAAATCCGTAAGGGAGGGCCTGAAGGCGAACGCGCCAAGGACAAGTTGGTGACGGCAAACCTGCGCTTCGTCGTCTCGGTGGCAAAGCAGTACCAGCATCAGGGACTGACCTTGACCGACCTTATCGACGAAGGCAACATCGGCCTTATCAAGGCAGCACAGAAATTTGACGAGACACGCGGCTTTAAATTCATCAGTTACGCTGTGTGGTGGATTCGTCAGAGCATTCTGCAAGCCATAGCCGAGCAGAGCCGCATCGTGCGTCTGCCCCTGAATCAGGTTGGATCACTCAATAAGATCAGCCACGAGATCAACAAGTTCGAGCAGGAGAACCAGCGTCACCCGTCGGTGAGCGAGCTGGCCGAGGCCACCGACATGGACGAGGAGAAGATCGGACAGTCGATGATGGCCGACGGACACCACGTCAGTATCGACGCTCCCTTCCAGGACGGCGAGGACAACTGTATGCTCGACGTGATGGCCTCTGGCGATGACTCCCGCACCGACCGCCAGGTAGACCACGAGTCGATGGCACAGGAGCTCAACGCCGTGCTGAACCGCGTGCTGAAGGAGCGTGAGATCACCATCATCCGCGAGTGCTTCGGCATCGGCTGCCACGAGAAAGGCCTTGAGGAAATCGGTGATCAGCTGGGCCTCACCCGCGAGCGTGTGCGTCAGATTCGCGAGAAGAGCATCACCAAGCTCCGCGAATCGGGCAACGCCAGAATCCTCATGAAATACCTCGGTTGATTTGGGACTTCTCTCACCTCACACCTCTCACCTCACACCTCTCGACAATTGAGAATCGACATCATCACCGTCCTGCCCGAAATGATTGAGGGCTTCGTGCACGAGAGCATCCTGGCCCGTGCCGAGAAGAAAGGACTGGCAGAGATACGTTTGCATAATCTACGCGACTACACTTTAGACAAATGGCGTCGCGTAGATGATTATCCCTATGGCGGAAGTGCCGGCATGGTGATGCAATGCGAGCCCATTGACCGCTGCATCACGGCGCTGAAGGCAGAGCGCGACTACGACGAGGTCATCTTCACCTCGCCCGACGGTGAGCAGTTCAACCAGCATGTGGCCAACGAGCTGTCGCTGCTTCAGAACATCATCATCCTCTGCGGACACTACAAGGGCATCGACCAGCGCGTTCGCGACCATCTCATCACCCGCGAGATCAGCATCGGCGACTATGTGCTCACCGGCGGCGAGCTGGCTGCAGCCATTATGGCCGACGCCATTGTACGTGTGGTGCCAGGTGTCATCGGCGACGAGCAGAGCGCCCTCAGCGACTGTTTCCAGGACGACCTCCTGGCTGCCCCCATCTACACCCGTCCCGCCGACTACAAAGGCTGGAAGGTGCCCGACATCCTGCTCAGCGGCAACGAGGCCAAGATTCGCAACTGGGAGCTGGAGCAGGCAATGGAACGCACCCGCCGCCTCCGTCCCGACCTGCTGAACGGAAAGGATTGAGAACAAAAAAGCAGTAAAAAAGGGTGTGTCAATTTTGGCACACCCTTTATATTTTGTTTGTATTCTGTTTATCCTCCGAAGTTATCGTACATGATGCTCTCTGACTCTACGCCGAGGGAGTCGAGCATGCCGACGACGGCCTTCGACATGGGGCCAGGACCGCACATGTAGTATTCGATGTCCTCGGGAGCCTCGTGGTCCTTCAGGTAGGTGTTGAACATGACCTGATGGACGAAGCCCGGGGTGTACTTCACGCCAGCTGCATCGGCAGCGGGATCGGGACGGTCGAGGGCCAGGTGGAAGTGGAAGTTGGGATATTCCTTCTCTAGGCCGAGGAAGTCGTCGAGATAGAAGACCTCGTTGAGGGCACGGGCGCCGTAGAAGTAGTGCATCTCACGGTCGGTGGTATGCAGCGTCTTCGTCATGTGCATGATCTGTGCACGCAGCGGGGCCATACCGGCGCCACCGCCTACCCATATCATCTCCTTCTTCGAGTCGAAGTGCGGATGGAAGTCGCCGAAGGGACCTGACATGATGACCTTGTCGCCGGGCTTCAGCGAGAAGATATACGACGAGGCGATGCCGGGATTGACCTCCATGAAACCGCTCTTATCGGCCTTGAACGGCGGCGTGGCGATACGCACGGTGAGCATGAAGACATCGCCCTCGGCAGGATAGTTGGCCATCGAGTAGGCACGGATGGTGGGCTCGGGATTCGTACACTTCAAGGGGAAGAGTCCGAACTTCTCCCAGCTGGGCAGATACTCGTCGCCAATCAGCGACTTGTCGAAGTCCTTGTCGTAGTCGATGCAGTCGAAGGCGGGAATCTTTATCTGCGCGTAGGAGCCTGGCAGGAAGTCCATGTGCTCGCCAGCGGGCAGCTGCACCTTGAACTCCTTGATGAACGTGGCAACGTTCTTATTGGAGATGACGGTGCACTCGTATTCCTTCACGCCGAGAATCGACTCGTCGACGTGTATCTTCAGGTCACCCTTCACCTTGCACTGGCAGCCGAGGCGCCAATGGTTCTTGATCTCCTTGCGGGTGAAGTGGGGCTTTTCGCTGTCGAGTATCTCTCCACCACCCTCAAGCACCTGTACCTTGCATTGTCCGCAGGAGGCCTTACCGCCACAAGCAGAGGGCAGGAAGATGCCGTTCTGATTGAGCGTGGCCATGAGGTTGTTGCCCTGCGGCACGTTGATGGTGCGGTCGCCGTTGATCTCGATATTCACATTGCCCGACGGCGAGAGATAGTTCTTTGCCACGAGCAGGATGATGACGATGGCAATGATCGTCACCAGGAAAACCAGTATGCTGTATAATATAAACTGTGCCATAATCCTTTAGATGTTTAAGCCTGAGAAGCACATCATAGCCATAGCCATGAGTCCTACGGTGATGAATGTAATACCCAGTCCCTGCAGCGGCTTGGGCACGTCGCAATACTGCATTTTTTCACGGATAGCACCCAGCGAGACGATAGCCAGCGTCCAGCCAATGCCCGAGCCGATGGCATAGACCATTGCGTCGAAGATATTGGTGATGGCCTGTGTGTTGGTGGGCTCCATGAGGATGCGCTGCTGCATGAAGAGCGAGGCACCCATGATGGCGCAGTTGACGGCGATGAGCGGCAGGAAGATGCCCAGGGCCGCATAGAGCGAGGGGCTGTATTTCTCGACCACCATCTCCACCAGCTGCACGATGCCTGCGATGACGGCAATGAAGAGGATGAAGCTGAGATAGCTCAGGTCCATGCCGAAGATGCCGTCGGCGCTGAGCACCTTGGTCTGCAGCAGATAGTTGACGGGCACGGTGACCAGCAGCACGAAGGTGACGGCGAGTCCCAGTCCTAACGATGTCTTCACAGTCTTCGACACGGCCAGATAGGAGCACATGCCGAGGAAGAAGGCAAATATCATGTTGTCGACGAAAATCGACCTGAAGAATAGACTTATTGCGTGTTCCATAACTTACTTCTCCTTATAAAAGTATGCACGATGTACCCAGATAACGATTCCCACGAGGATGAGGGCCATAGCAGGCATCGTCATCATACCGTTATTGATATAGCCGGCCTCGTAGGCTCCGTCGGGAATGATCTGGAAGCCTAAGAGCGAGCCGCGTCCCAAGAGTTCACGCACACCACCCACGATGACGAGGATCATGGCATAGCCAAGACCGTTGCCCACGCCGTCGAGGAACGAGGGCCAAGGCTTGTTCTGCATGGCGAAGGCCTCGAGGCGTCCCATCAGGATACAGTTGGTGATGATAAGTCCCACATAGACGGAGAGCTGCACGCTGACGTCGTAGACGAAAGCCTTCAGCACCTGGCTGACGATGGTCACCAGGGCGGCTACCACCACAAGCTGTACCACGATGCGGATGCGGTTGGGGATGGTGTTGCGCAGCACAGAGATAATCACATTGGCGACAGCCGTAATCACCGTAACGGCGAGGCCCATCACGATGGCGGGCTTCAGCTGGCTGGTGACGGCCAGCGCCGAGCAGATGCCCAGCACCTGCACCAGTATCGGGTGGTCGAGGCTCAGCGGATTGGTCAGCGCCTCTTTGTTCTGTTTGCTAAATAGTGCCATATAGTAATTCGTAATTTACAATTTGACCATTTACTCGTTATATTCGCCGTCGGCATTAGGCTCACTTCTGTCTTCAACGGTACGTTCCCACTCCTCGGCCTTGAGGGTCTCGGCATATTGTGCGAAGCCCTTCTGCAGCATCTCGCTGACACCGTTTGAGGTGAGCGTGGCACCTGTGACACAGTCCACCTGATACTCAGGCTGCTCAACATTCTTCACTACAGAGAGGGCGACATTGTGATTGCCGTCGAACACCTTCTTGCCGATGAACTTCTCCTGCCAAGCCTGATTGTCCTTGATCTCGGCACCCAGGCCGGCGGTCTCGCTCTCGTGGTTGAAGTAGGCGCCGTAGACCGTATTCATATCAGCATCCAAGGCAATATAGCCGCTGATGCCACCCCACAGGCCCATGCCCTTCAAGGGGAACACATACTTCACGTCGCCGTTCTCCAAGGTGCAGACAAAGATATTCTGCTTCTCGTCGAACTTCACAATCTTCTCATACAGCGCATGTGCCTCGGTATCGCTCTTGTCACGCAGATTCAGCGAGTTCAGCACCTGCTTCTCTTTGTCGAGCTTCACATTGGCCTCCTGCTTGTCCTTCAGCGACGAAGAGACGAAAGCCAGCAGGAACGCCACGATGACGACCAATACGGTACTATAAATAATAATGTACGCGTTGGAATTTGTATTCAGCTTACTCATTTTGTACCTCCTCTCTTCATTCGTTTCGAGATATTGCGCTCCACTACGAAGTGGTCGATGGTTGGAGCAAACATATTCATCAGCAGGATGGCGAGCATCATGCCCTCAGGATAGCCGGGATTCATCACACGGATGACAATGGCCATCACACCGATGATGAAGCCGTAGATCCATTTGCCCGTTTCGGTGCGTGCCGAAGTGACAGGGTCGGTGGCCATAAACACAGCTCCGAAGGCGAAGCCGCCCAGCACCAGGTGCTCATACCAAGGGATGACCGTAGAGCCAAGGCCTGCGAAGAGGGCTGCGGTAACGGAGCCGCCCACGAAGACGCTGAGCATGATCTTCCACGAGGCAATGCCCGTGATGAGCAGCAGCAGGGCGCCCAGGCCGATGGCGATGATTGATGTCTCGCCGATAGAGCCGGGGATGAAGCCGCAGATCATGTCGCAGAGGCTGGTGCCGCTATCAATGGGGTTGATACCCTGCCCTACCTCAGCCAGCGGAGTGGCCTGCGTGAAGGCATCGACGTGGAGCGTCTCGGCCAGGTTGTTGCCCAGTCCCAGAATCTTCTCGTCTGACACCCACACCTTGTCGCCGCTCATCATCGTAGGATATGCGAAGAAGAGGAAGGCGCGGCAGATGAGTGCCGGGTTGAAGATGTTCATGCCCGTGCCGCCAAAAATCTCCTTGCCGATAATCACGGCAAAGGCAACGGCGATGGCCAGTATCCACAGCGGACAGTTGACAGGGATGATCAGCGGAATGAGGATGCCGCTGACGAGGAATCCCTCCTGAATCTCCTCGCCCTTCCATTGTGCCCAGGCAAACTCAATGCCGAGGCCGACGATGTAGCTGACCAGAATCTTGGGCAGCACGGCGAAGAATCCATAGAAGAAGATTTCGAAGAATCCTGCTGTAGCCAACGTGCCGGCAGCCAGGAAGTTCTGGTAGCCCACATTGTACATGCCGAAGAGCATGGCAGGCATCAGGGCCAGTACCACCACACTCATGATGCGCTTCGAGTCGATGGCATCGTGAATGTGTACGCCGTTCTTCGACGTGGTGTTGGGCACGTAGAGGAACGTCTCAAAGCCGTCGAATACCGAGCGGAACGCATGCAGCTTTCCGTCCTTCTCAAAGTTCGGCTTTATCTTATTAAGATAGTTTCTTAAAAAGCTCATAGTCTTATGCGTTTTCTTTTCTTAAGTTGTTAAGACCCTCACGGACAATTCGTTGCAGTTCGAGCTTCGAGGAATCCACGAACTCTGCCAAAGCAAAGTCCTCAGGGCTCACCTCATAGATACCCAGCTGTTCCATCTTGTCGATGTCGCCGGTGATGATGGCCTTGATGAGGTACTCGCCGTAGATATCCATCGGCAGCACGCGGTCGTATTCGCCGCTCATAATGATGTGGCGCTCGCCACCCTTCACTCGGGCATCCAGCGCATATTCCTTCTTCTTGCCGAAGAGCCAGGAGAAATAGCTGCGGTTCACAGAGAACTCCTTCAGGCGAGGCATGGCCCAGCCCAGCATCTCGTCGGCATCGTCACCCTCGGGAATGATGGTCACCTCCGAAGCGTGGGCAGCCAGATAGCCGTCCTTAGTTGTCTGACGACCTGTCAGCACGTTGCCGTTGATGATGCGCACATGGTGATCCTGGTCGTAGCTGTTGGCAAGCAACGTCTGCAGCTCCTGGCCGACGAGCATCTCCACGTAGCAAGGTTTCTTCACCTCGCTGCCACAGAGAGCCACCGTGCGGTGCAGATCCACCTTGCCCGTATTGAACAGACGGCCGATAAACAGCACCACCGTTGGGTCGCCAATGGTCCACACCATCTCGCCCTTGTTCACAGGCTCGATGTTGTTCACCTGAACGCCCACATTGCCAGCGGGACACGGCCCGTCAAACACCACAGCCTCAACATGCTCAAGATTTGAAATGTGTGAGAGAAGCGCCGATTCCTTGCCCACTCCGACATAAACCTTTGTGATCTTCGCCAAGGCTTTCAGACCTGTGACAAAATCCTGCTCCTGTCCTTTCACCTCATACTCGAAGTCACAGGCCAGGGGCTTGTCTCTCAATGCCGACACGAAGATTGTCTTCGGACGGCCGGGAATAGCGGTGATGGCATAGGGCAGCTGGTTGATATACCCCAGCAGTCCGGCCTCCATGATGTGCTCGAAGATGAGCCTGCCCTCCATTTTCTCAATGTCAGGAGTGCCATAATCCACAAACGTCTGCTCCTTGTCGGCTTCCACCTTCACAGAGAGCACCTTTCTACGCTCGCCGCGCTCCACAGCCGTCACCCGGCCGCTTACCGGCGATGCAAACTTCATTTCGGGGTACTGCTTGTTCACAAACAGCGCCTCACCGGCCTTGACCATATCGCCTTCCTTGACCACCACCTTCGGTACGACACCCTCGAAGTCATCGGGCACCAATGCGAATTTCCCGCTCGACTTCAGGCTCATCTTTTCCTCGGTGGCCTTTCCTTGAAGCTTTATGTCCAAGCCTTTTCTAAGCTTGATTACATTTGCCATATTGTTAATAATTACCTATTGTCTCTTTGCGGGTGCAAAGGTACGAATAAGCGAGCGAAATACAAAAGGAAAACTTGTTTTTCTTTTTATTTGCCAAAAAGTCGTTGGGTTTGCGGAAAAACACGGTCACATTTTTGGCTATTCCGCTTTTTCTTTGTACTTTTGCAGTCTCATTCTATCAACAAAAACAAAGAACAATCCAAAATGAAAAGAGACAACGCCATCTTCGAGATGATTGAACGCGAACATCAGCGCCAGCTGAAAGGTATCGAATTGATCGCCAGCGAGAACTTCGTCAGCGACCAGGTCATGCAGGCCATGGGCTCATGCCTGACCAACAAGTATGCTGAGGGCTACCCGGGCAAGCGCTATTACGGCGGCTGCCAAGTGGTGGACGAGGTGGAGCGCCTGGCCATCGAGAGGGTGTGCAAGCTCTTCGATGCCGAATATGCCAACGTGCAGCCCCACTCTGGTGCTCAGGCCAATGCTGCCGTGCTGCTGGCTGTGCTGCAGCCGGGAGACACGTTCATGGGTCTGAACCTGGCTCACGGCGGTCACCTCTCACACGGCTCGCTCGTGAACACCAGCGGTATCCTCTACAAGCCCGTGGGCTACAACCTTAATAAAGAGACTGGCCGCGTGGATTACGACGAGATGGAGGCCCTGGCCCTGGAGCACAAGCCGAAGCTGATCATCGGCGGCGGTTCGGCCTACAGCCGCGAGTGGGACTACAAGCGCATGCGTGAGATTGCTGACAAAGTAGGTGCTCTGCTGATGATTGACATGGCCCATCCCGCCGGTCTCATTGCTGCCGGTCTGCTCGACAACCCCGTGAAATATGCCCACATCGTCACCTCCACCACCCACAAGACCCTGCGCGGTCCGCGTGGCGGTATTATCCTGATGGGCAAGGACTTCGAGAACCCCTGGGGCCTGAAGACTCCAAAGGGTGAGGTGAAGATGATGTCGGCCCTGCTCAACAGCGCCGTCTTCCCCGGACAGCAGGGCGGCCCGCTGGAGCATGTCATCGCCGCCAAGGCTGTGGCCTTCGGTGAGGCGCTGCAGTCCGAGTTCAAGGAGTGGGCCAAGCAGGTGCAGAAGAACGCCAAGGTGCTGGCCGAGGAACTGGTGAAGCGCGGATTCGGCATCGTCAGCGGCGGCACCGACAACCACTCGATGCTGGTCGACCTGCGCTCGAAATATCCTGACCTGACCGGTAAGGTGGCTGAGAACGCCCTCGTGGCCGCCGACATCACCGTCAACAAGAACATGGTGCCCTTCGACTCCCGCTCAGCCTTCCAAACCTCTGGTATCCGCCTGGGCACACCCGCCATCACCACTCGCGGTGCCAAGGAAGATCTGATGGTGCAGATTGCCGCCTGGATTGAGGAAGTGCTGAACGACCCCGAGAATCCTGAGGTCATCGCCAGCGTCCGCGCTCGCGTGAATGAGAAGATGAAGGAATATCCCCTCTTCGCATACTAATTTCACCACATAGACTGTGCCTGGACATGTTTGCCTAGGCACAGTCTTCTTTTTTAGCACAAACGACTACATGAAAAAACTTTACCTACTATCTCTTCTAACCTTATTCACTGCTGCAACGCTCTGGGCTAAGCCGGATTTCAGCAAGTCTGACCGCTTTCAAATAGCCTGCGTCATGTATTCACAGGGATGCGTTGTGGAAGGTTCCTTCGCCAACCAACCTACCCCACTCTATCATCAGCAGCAGATTATTACGGATGATGCCTCCTATTGGATTATCACCGAGGAGAGCAGCGGACTGTATTCCATTCGCAACGCCGTATCGGGGCTCTACATCACCTACGACGGCGTGAGGAAAGATGTGCATAGTGATGGCGAACTGCGCCGCTATGTCAATACAACCGAGGAAATGGACGGTCGCAACTCCCTCTGGTATTTTACCTCCTATGGAGGCGGTATCTACACCATACGCAATGCCGAACACACCGACCATCTTTGGGACGTTCGTACCGACAGCTATTGTGTAGGTACCTACTCCAGAACAGACTCTCCCAACAGCAACCAGCAGTTCAATTTCTATGATAGTGAAGGGAACCTGGTCGTTGATGAAGTAGTTGAGCCCATAGAACTCGACGGCTACGACGTGTCAACATGGCTCAAGGCCGACGCCAGTTCACTGACAAGCTGGGATGCCACGGGCGATTGGATGGTGAACACCGGCGGCGGTGGCTCGCACTACAACTACAATGATGGTGCCTCACTCGTTGCTCCGTTCATAGAGAATTGGCACGATAGCAGCTGGGGCCCCATTGCAGACTGCTCACTATCGCAGACACTGAAGAATATGCCTGCCGGAAAGTATTACTTGGCAGCCGACATGATGGCAGTACGTCAGGGATACAGTAACTGGTGGGGAGGAGACAGCCACGAAGAGGAGCCTGCCAATGGCGTTGAGCTTTATGCCAATGAAAACGTTTGCCTCATTTCAACCCAAAACGACCCGCCAGAGCGTTTCGTCATGCCTTTCACTCTCGACAAAAAAGGAGAGATTATCCTAGGCGTCAGGGTAATGAGCACCAATGCCAACTGGGTAGCCATCGACAACCTTCAGCTACGCTATGACGGAACGTGGGAGGAATTGATAGCAGCCGAGAAGGAAAAAGTCAGGGAGGAACTGGCAAAGGCGTATACTGATGAAGAGATTGAAGCGATGATCATTGCTTGTGGCGATGACTTCGATGCTTTGGAGATGCTGCGTGCCAAGGTGGCACTGATACCAGACAAAGACCCATTGGGTAATTATCTTGCCGACCTTACCATCGACGGTTACAGTCTCACATATGTGAAATCGCTTGACCTCTATCTCTGCTCTATTCCCTTAGAGTTTTTCGGCACCACTCGTAGAGCTATTATCAATTTCACTCCACGAGAGGGATGCAGCCTGACAATAAACAATAAGGCCATCCAACCAGGTGGCGGTTATCTTTTCATCGACATCTCGGGCGGCTATGATTATTTCTTCAACGCTACTGACGCCGAAGGCAATACAATCAGCAAGAAGGTCACATTCACCTCGTTGCCTGTTGTCAGAATCTACGGCTCATTCAGCAACGACTACACACAGGGGCTTATTGCCGTGAACGAAGAGAACAAGGATTTGCCCGAACTGATGAACATGAAGGCAAAGTGGCGTGGCGGCATTACCAACGGAGGCGGCAAGCACAAGCGCAACTACCATGTAAAGCTGCAAGAAGACAACGGCGACAAGCGGGAGGAGAAATTCTTCGGACTGCGCAATGACAACAGCTGGATTCTGGAGAGTTGCCAGGTGGACATGCTCCGCATACGCAACCGTATATTGACCGACTTATGGAACGACTACTGCGCTAAGCCCTACTATATTAAGCAGGAGAAGAAAGCGATGTCGGGCACACGAGGACGCTTTGTCGAGCTCACCCTCAACGATGAATATCGCGGTATATATTGCATGACGGAAAATCTCGACCGCAAGCAGATGAAACTGAAAAAGATAGATGAGGAGACAGGGACGGTACACGGACAGTTATGGAAGTCAAAGGACTGGAGTTATGCCACATTTATGGGTACCAGACCCGACGGAGGCTATCAACCCAAAGACCACCTTTCCAATCCTAACCCGAACAGCGAGATGTGGGATAGCTATCAGGTAAAATACCCCGATTTCGAGGACTATGAATATCAGACAGATTGGTCGACACTGTACGATGCCGTAGACTTCGTATGTCACAGCAGCAACGCAGACTTCAAAAAGCACTTTACCGAATACTTCGACCTGCCCGTCGTCATCGACTACTACATCCTTATGGAGACCATCCTCTCTACCGATAATCACGGCAAGAACATGTTCTTCGCCGTCTACGACAAGCAGGAGGACAAGAAGGTGACCCTCGCCGTGTGGGATATGGATGCCACATGTGGACAGCGCTGGAGCGATGACTATTACCATCAGTCTTTCCTCGGCCCCGAGCAGGACTACGCCCAGTTCATCTCACAATATGAACACGGCGATTACAACCTGTTTAAGCGCCTACGCGATACCGACACCGATGATTTCAACATGCAGGTGCGACTGCGCTATCGTGACCTACGTCAGAACCAGCTGGCCACAGAGAGCATCCTCAACCGCTTCCGCACACAGATTGACGAATTCAAGAAGTGTGGCGCTGATCAACGCGAATATGACAAGTGGAGCTACGACAGCGATGTGGCAGGCCACGAGCTGAATTTCGATGTGGAGATGGACTATCTCACCAACTGGTTTACGCGCCGTATGGACTATCTCGACAACGTTCGCTTCAGGATTGACGAGCTGCCCAGTGACATCACTGACATCAGCCACATAGAGTTTGCTAAGACCAACAATAGCATCTATGACCTCAGAGGCCAGATAGTGGGCACTATAGATGATTATGACCTTCTGCCAGCTGGTATCTACATCATCAACGGTAAGAAAAGTGTTAAAAAATAACAAGGAGAAGTAACTTTTTCAAGCCAATTCCATTGTTTATTACTTTTTTTCCTATCTTTGCATCACTAAACACTAAAAAATAACACTAAACAATATTCACTAAAAACAAAAACACTATGAGAAAAGTATTATTTAGCCTCGGCACCATCCTGATGTGCATACTGATGGCATCCTGCGGAAAACCCCTGGACAAGCTGCAGAGCATGGTTGACGACATGTCTGAAAACGGCAAGGATTGGGATGCTGACCAGTGGGAAAGCTTTATTCGCGACGTCACAGACCAGGAACTCGCATTCTGGGAGTCTGAGCCTACAAAGGAAGATATCAAGGCGTTTGATAAACTTGGTAAGAGTTTCAAGAAAGCCTTGAGCAAGGCTACTAAAAACAAGAAATCCGAGAAAGCTTTTGAGAAAGCAATCAAAGCCCTTGATAAGGATGATGAGTTCGAGGATCTCAATAAGAAAATGAATAAAGCTGAGAAAAAGGCCCGCAAGGCTGCCAGCAAGAAAGACAAAGACGACGACGAGGACGAGGATGACGAGGACGATGATGATGACTATTAATTTTCATCAGTCCTAGCCTCTATACTACACAAGCCTGAGGATAGAGCCCGCTCTTCCTCAGGTTTTTTCACAAAGTATCAAACCTAAAACCAAAATTATCACAACATGAAAAAGATTATTTATAGCTTGATGGCTGCAACTCTCTGTCTGATGATGACCTCATGCAGCTCCCCTGCCAATAGACTCAAGAGCCTGGCAGAAGACATTTCAAACAACGGCAACGAATGGACTGATGCCGACAAGTGGGAAAGCGTGATGCAGGACTTGGCTAATACGATGTGCGACTTCATGGAATCAGACTTTACTGAAGACGATATAGACGACTTTGTAGATGCTGCTTCTGAGTTGGCAGATGCATTAAGAGATATTGACGACAACAAAGTCTTCAAAGCCATCAATAAGGCTAGTAAAAAACTCGATAAGGACAAGGGTCTGGAGAAACGCATGAAGGCAGCCGAGAAAAAAGCCAAGAAACGCCTCAAAGAGTTAGATATTGATGAGGATGACTTGAGAAACGCCTTCAGAGGAATCAGTCTCTTCTAATGGATGAATAGAAAGCTACTTTGCCTATTATTGGCATTGATACCCTTGACGGCGCTGGGACATCACAAGATCCTGGCGCCGGACTTTAAGTCCCTGCAAGTCATCGTCAATGATGACTGGCTAGCCCCGTTGCCCATCATGGAGCTGGGCTCTGATGACGTGGTGAACATTGGTTTCGACCAGCTCTCGCATAACTATCACCGCCTGATCTACCATTTGGAGCTCTGCAACCCCGACTGGACGGTCAACAATGAGCTGTTCGAGAGCGACTGGCTAGAGGGTTTCAACGACAGGCCTATCGACGACTACGAGAACTCGCTGAACACCAATGTACTCTACACCCACTATCGCCTGCAACTGCCTAACGACGATACGCGTCTGAAGATAAGCGGCAACTACCGCCTGCACATCATCGACGAGGACAATAATGGCGAAGAAGTCATCGTGGTGGAGCTGCGTGTGATGGAGCCATGCACCAAGGTGGGACTCACCGTCACCACAAATACCGACATCGAACTGAACGGACGCTATCAGCAGGTGAACATGACCTTAGGCTTCGGCTCATTGAGAGTTACCGACCCCAACAGTCAGATACAGACCTTCGTCCTACAGAACGGACGCGAGGACAATATGAAGGAAAATGTGCGCCCCAACTACGTCACACCACAGCAACTCACCTGGGAGCACAACCGCCAGCTTATCTTTGATGCCGGCAACGAATATCACAAATTCGAATTGTTAGACCCCAGCATCCCCACTCTTGGTCTGGCTCATGTGGCTTGGGATGAGCAGGAGCGCCGTTTCCACGCCATCCCCTTCTACGTGGAGCAGCGCCGTAACTATGTCTACGACGAGGATGCCGACGGAGCCTTTATTATCAGAAACAGCGACAACATCGAGATAGACAACACCTCGGAATATGTCTCCGTGCACTACAAAGTAAAGACAGTCCGGCAATATGACAACGCCCGGGTCATCATCGACGGGCGCTGGGCAACGGAATCTCCTGATACTTATGAAATGGAATATGATGCCAACGACGGCTCATACAACGGCATCATCCTCCAGAAGCTGGGCTACTACAACTATCGGCTATTACTGAAAGACCTCGACGGCACTACACACACGCTGCCCGAGGAGGGATCCTTCTACCAGACGGAAAACAAATACGAAGCCCTCGTCTATTACAAGGGCACCGGCGAGCGTTCGTGGCGACTGGTAGGTTTCCACGAAATCAAATTCAAAGCCATCTAACTCCCCCGAAAGAAAAACAGGTGCAGTCACCCTCTCCCTTCAAGGTGAGGTCTGTCACTCCATTGGGAACAATCCGTAGAGCTTGGCGTCAATCATATCGGTAACCTGCTTCAGGTCGTCAGGATTATCGCCAAACTTACAATGGTCGCCGTCCACGATAATGAGCTGCCCCTTGTATTCGGCAATCCAGTCCTCATAGCGTTTTTCAAGACCCTGCAGATAGTCGAGACGCATGGTCTGCTCATATTCGCGTCCACGCTTCTGAATCTGCGCCACCAGCGTGGGAATGCTACTGCGGATGTAAATCATCAGGTCGGGCAGCTTCACCAGCGACATCATCAGGTCAAAGAGATCCTTGTAGTTGGCGAAGTCACGGTCGCTCATCAAGCCCTGACCATGCAGATTGGGTGCGAAGATGCAGGCATCCTCGAAGATGGTTCGGTCCTGAATGATGGTATCCTTCGATTTCGAGATTTCCACTACCTCCTGGAATCGTTTGTTGAGGAAGTAGATTTGCAGGTTGAACGACCAGCGCTTCATGTCGGCATAGAAGTCGGCCAAGTAAGGGTTGTTGTCTACCGGTTCGAAACGCGGTGTCCATCCATAACGGTGGGCTAATAGTTTGGTCAGGGTCGTCTTGCCGCTGCCAATGTTTCCGGCTATTGCTATATGCATATTCTAGGTGTTTTTTTAAGGTTCTATAGATGGGAATAGTCCGAAGAGGGTGCGGTCTATACGGTCGACAATCTGCGCAAAGTCTTTCGGGTTATGCAAAAAGTCGAGATTGTCTTTATCGATGGTGATGACACGCCCGGGATATTTGTTCTTGATGAAGTCGTCATAGCGGCGGTTCAGGTTCTCCAGATATTCCAGCTGAATCTGTTGCTCATAGTCTCTTCCGCGCTTTTGTATATTGCCTACAAGATGGGCTACCGATGCCCGCAGATAGATCATCAAGTCGGGTACGCGCACTACGGTCATCATCTGTGCAAAGAGCTCCATAAACGTTTCGTAGTCGCGGTCTGAGAGATTGCCCATTGCCTTATTGTTGGCCATGAAGACATAGACGCCCTCAAAGATGCTACGGTCCTGGATGATGGTATGGTCAGCATGAGCAATGTCGATCAGGTCGCGGAAGCGTTCCTTCAGGAAGAACACCTCCAAATTGAACGACCAGCGATGCAGATCACGGTAGTAGTCCTCCAGATAAGGATTCTCAGCCACGGTCTCATAGCGCGGCTCCCATCCGTAGTGCTTGGCCAGCATCTGCGTGAGGGTGGACTTCCCGCTGCCAATGTTTCCTGCTATGACGATATGCATATTATCGGTTAAGGGTTAACGGTTATTGTTTAACGGTTATTGTTTACGAACGTTGCGATGTCGTCGGCCACTTGCTCGCTGACGCAGCCCTTCTTCATATATTCCTGCGGTGAGGCGGGGCCTTCGCCAGGAATGAAGAGATGGTTCAGTTGGGGATAAGAGATGAGGGTGGCGTGCTTCTTCTTGCCCAGTTTCTTCTGCCAGATGCTGAAGTCCTTCATCGTCACCTGATAGTCACGCTCGCCCTGCAGCAACAGCATCGGCATCTTCAGACGGCAGGCCGTCTGCACCTGATGCTGAGGCACGAAATAATAGGGAATCTGACGATGCATATCCTCCACAGCCTGACGTTTCTGTTCCTCCGTGGCGTCAGGTGCAGAGAGGGTCTCCACCTGGTCAATCACCACCGACTCCATATCGCGTGCAGGCGCAGCCATCATCACAATTCCCTTCAACGGGGTCTTCGTGGCAATAATGGGAGCCAGCATAGCGCCGAGGCTGTGTCCCAGCAGGTACACATTACTATTATATGTGCGCGCGAGGGCAACGGCAGCCAAAGCGTCGTCGATTGTTTCCTCCTCCACCGATGCTACGGGCTTTTGGCTCACAAAGGTACGTTTGTCATAGCGCAATGTGCTGATGCCCCTTGAGGCCAGCAGGTGGGCCAAGTCGCGGAAAGGCTTGTTGGCCAGCACCGTCTCATCCCTGTCGACTGCGCCTGAGCCATGCACCAGCACTACGATGGGCGGATTATCCGAAAGGCCGCTAAGGGTAATGACGCAGGGCAACGCCAACCCGTCGGCAGCCCTCACCGTATCAGTCAGCTCCACCACGCCCTCAGGCAAGGGCTCATCCTTCGTCTCATCATAGACAGGCATCATTTGCAGCCCATGCAGCTTCCAGGCATCGTCGAAGGCCATCAGCACACTCAGCTTTCCGTTCTCAAAGAAGCATGTCGACGAACATATGGTTAGGCTGTCCTGATGGTTTATGGTCCACTCGCCATGATGGTGATAGGTTCCCACCAGCTGCTCGGCCTGTTTCATTCCACCCCTGAGTTGTTCCTTCGTCACCATATGACGCATATCGTCGGCCAGCACGTCATAGAGACTGTCAATCTGATCTTGAAGCATGAAGGTAAACACCCGATCGGCGTGACGCATGGTTTCATCGTCGTTACCATGAGCCATAGTGGCCAACGGCATCAACGCAAAGAAGAGAGGCAACAGCTTACGCAAGGCAATTCTTGTCATTTTATTCCAATTTTGTGCAAAGTTACAACATTTCCACGAAAAACTGTGGCTTTCCCTCAAAAAATTATTATCTTTGCCATCAAATTAAAAAACGATGAAAATGAGACTGATTAATTCATTCCTTCTGTTAGTTATTTCAATGGCCCTGTGTGCATGGACAGAGACGATGGCACAGTCAGAAACACTCTTCGACAGCGGCTGGGAGTTCACCCGCAACGGGAAAACCATCAATGTCAATCTGCCCCACGACTGGGACATCTACGAGGCTCCCGATCCTGCCACAGGCGCCACGAAAGAAGGTGGCGGCTGGTATCCTGGCGGCAAGGGCGAGTATCGGAAGACGTTCAAGACTCCCGATGCTGCGATGGTCAGGCTGCATTTCGAGGGCGTCTATCAGAAGGCCGAGGTCTTTGTCAACGGACAGAAGGCAGGGCAACACGCCTACGGCTATACGCCCTTTACCGTAGATATCACCCAAAATCTCTTCAAGGACAAGAAGAAAGACAACGAGGTGGTGGTAAAGGTAGACAACTCTGAGCAGCCCAACTGCCGCTGGTATTCTGGCTCTGGCATCTACCGCCATGTGTGGCTGCAGACGATGCCTGCCCTGCACATTGCCGAGAATGGCGTGTTTGTCACCACACATGAAGTGGCTGACGGGAAAGCAACCATAATGGTGGAGGTGGCAGTAGAGAACGCTTCTGACGAGCTGCGCAATGCTACCGTTGTTGTCGGTAGTCGACAGATGATGGTGACGTTGCCCGCTCATGAGAAAAAGACCGTTACTACGTCTTATACCATCAAAGACCCACAACTATGGTCGCCAGAGACTCCCTACCTCTATACTACTGATGTCGAGCTGAAAGAGAAGGGTGTCACGATTGACAGTAAACAGGTGAAACATGGTGTTCGCACCTTCTCCTATGATGCTGAGAATGGCTTTGTGCTCAACGGCCAGCCGATGCTCATCAACGGCGCCTGCTTGCATCACGACGACGGCGTGCTGGGAGCAATGGCCTTCGATGCTGCCGAGATTCGCAAGGTCAGGCTGATGAAGGAGGCTGGCTTCAACCTCATCCGAACGGCCCACAATCCCACAACACGCGCCTTCCTCGATGCCTGCGACAGTATCGGTATGCTGGTCATCGGCGAGGCCTTCGACGGTTGGCGCACGGCCAAGAATCCCTATGACTATTCCACGCTGATTGACTCTTGCTACAAGGAGGATATCCGTGCGATGGTGCAGCGCGACCGCAACCATCCCAGCATCATCTGCTGGAGCATCGGCAACGAGGTGATCGAGCGAAAGGACATCCGCGTAGTCACCACCGCCAGGAATCTGAAGAAGGCCATTCTAGAATGGGACAACACGCGCCCTGTGACCGAGGCCCTCTGCGCCTGGGACAGCGACTGGGAAATCTACGACCCGCACTTCGAAGTGCTCGACATTGGCGGCTACAACTATATGATTCACAAGCACGCCAGCGACCACCAGCGTGACCCCAACCGCGTGATGTGGCAGACGGAGAGCTTTCCACGTGATGCCTTCAAGAACTGGCAGCTAGTGCAGCAGTATCCTTACGTCATCGGCGATATCGTGTGGACGGGTCTCGACTATCTGGGAGAGTCGGGCATCGGTCGCAACTATTACGAGGGCGAGCGCCCAGGTGAGCATTGGATTGAAGGCGGTCAGCCCGACTGGCACGGAGCCTATTGCGGCGATGTGGACATCACGGGCTATAGAAAGCCGATTAGTCACTATAGAGAGATGTTGTGGAAGGCCTCCCCAAGCCCCTCCGAAGGAGGGGATGTTTACATGGCTGTTCGTGAGCCTGATGGCTATCGTGGAAAGATTCATCAGACGTCCTGGAGCGTTTGGCCCACATGGGAATCTTGGAACTGGGAAGGCTGGGAAGGCAAGCCCATCGAGGTGGAAGTCTATACGAAAGCTCCAAATGTAAGCCTGTATCTGAATGACAGGTGTGTAGGTCTCAAACTCGTTAACAATCAGCAAACAGAGTACAAGACTGTTTTTAAGGTCAACTTTGAGCCCGGCACCCTACGTGCAGAAGCTGGTGGCAAGAGCATATCGCTGAGTACAGCTGGAGAACCTGCTCGTCTGCGTCTCACTCCCGATCGTCGCGTCATCACAGCCGACGGTCAGGACTTGAGCTTCATTACCGTTGAGGTTGTTGACAAGGATGGCAATGTCTGTCCCGATGCCGCTATCCCCTGCGAGGCTATCGTGAAGGGGCAGGGCACGCTGCTATCATTCGCCTCTGCCGACCTGAAAGACCGCGAACCCTACACCTCACCTCGTGTCACCACGTGGAAAGGCCGTGCCCTGCTCGTTGTGCGCAGCACGCAGAAGAAAGGCCGCGCCCAAATCAGCATCAAGAGCAGCCTGCCTACCGCCACCCTCACCATTCAATCCACAAATGTGAAACAATAATTTGTGCATGAGAAAAAAGAGCCTCCAAAAATAATTCCGGAGCCTCCAAAATTTTCTGCGGAGCCTCCAAAATATTCTGCGGAGCCTCCGGAGAAAGGCAGTTGAATTCAGGCTGCTAATCAGAAACGACGCCACTCAGAATCAGGAGTGACGTCGTTATTTTATGGGAGTGATTATTTGCGGTATTTCGACAGCAGAGGAATCTCCTGACAGAGGGCGTCGGCAAGGAGAGAAGCTACGCGATGAGCACCATAAACATTGTAGTGGGTGTTGTCCTGACGGCCTTGTGGCACGGAGGGCTCCTCGCCAGGCAGGAACCACATGTGCAGCTTCTTCGAGGCTTCGCGGCCAAGGCCCTGCTCCAGATCGTGGGTGATGCGGTTGGCATCGATGAAATGGCAGTTCATGCGCTGGGCCACATCGCGCGGCGCTACTGCATAGAGGCCGTGGGTGTCGACGAGGGTGTCGCCCTCAATCATCTTCACACCATCCTTGAAGGTAGTGGTGCGCAATAGCTCATCGTCGAGTGCTCCTGCGCCCAAGGATGACTGCCCTGAGGAAGGTGCAGGCACGAAGAAATTACGTCTCACCACGCAGTTCATCAGTATGGGTATACCGCCGTGCTCGCGTGTCTCACGCACGAATCGTGCCAGGTTGTAGTCGAAGGTAGAGCCTGGATCGGTGTGGCGGTCGGCCTTGGGCTTCTCGTCGTTGTGACCGAACTGTATGATGACGTAGTCGCCGGGCTGCATCTTCTCGAGCACCTTGTCCCAGCGCCCTTCGTCGATGAAGCTTTTCGATGAGCGTCCATTGACGGCGTGGTTGTCTATGCGGATGTAGTCGACATCGAAGTATTCCTGCAGCACCATCCCCCACCCTCTTTCCTGCTTGCCGCCGGTGGTATCCTTGTTGGCCGCAGTAGAGTCGCCTATAATGAAAATGGTGGTCATCTTCTGCTCCGTAGCAGCTGTCAGCATGAGCATTGCTACAGCCGCAAAAGCAATCGCTCGAAGTGTTTTCATTGTTTTAGTTTTTCGTTTGTTGTTCCGACGGGGGAACCGTCGGACGCAGTTTTCGTTTTAGCCTTTGTCTTCGTTTTCTTCCGAATCGTGAAGAGGTCGCGCAGTCCGCTGAAGTCCTTCTTCATGATGAGTCCCACGCCCTGGGTGTTAAGCGAGGAGTGAGTGAAGTAGCGGTCGTTAGTCTGGTTGTATGCCTTTAGGGCGAGGCTTCCGCCAGGCGTGAGGAGATATTGTATGTCGAAGTCGCCAATGAACGACGGCGAGGCCTGCGTGGCGTTGTCGCGATAGCCAAATTGTCCATTCAGCAGCAGCCTGTTATTAAGCATACGACCGCTTACAAGTCCCTCATATTCAGCATTGTGCCATCCTTCGTTTCCAGTAGAGATGTTAGCTCCGAAATTCCAGTCATCATTCTTAATGACCTGTGAGAGCAGCTGGTTGATTTGCGACGAAACGGTGCCAGAGAGCAGGCTCTGCATGGCCAGCTCGGTCTGTCCGTAGCCTTGTACGTTGGCGTTGTTGGCGCCCTGGGTGTAGAAGCGTCCGATGCCGAGCAAGTAGACCACCTGTTGGTTGAGCTCCTGTTCACTGGCCATGATGGAACGTATCATCTGCTCCTCCTCGCTGTTCACGGTAGGCATCTCGAGGTCAAACTCCACACGCGGCTCGCCTGCCGTTCCAACGATGTTCATCAGACAGTTGACGCGGATAGTGTTGCTGGTGAACTGATTGCCGAGACCGAGGTCAGAGAGCGACACGCCGTTGACGGTATGTACGGCCTTCCAGTTGAGTGTGGCACCGTAGGGGTCGCCGTTGAACACCATCGTGCTGCCCTGCTGGAACTGGAAATTCTTCTTCAGCAGATTCTGAATGGTCATGGAATAGGAGCCGCGCTCAATATTGTAGGTGCCGAACATCTGGAACGCACCTTTGTTGTAGTAGGAGGCGCGCAGGGTGCCCGAGCCGTTGAGGTTGATGATATCGCCAGAGTTCTGATCCATCAGCAGTCGCAGGGTGGCATCAGGCGTTGTGTTGATGCGAAGATTGAGGTGGATGTCGGCGGTGTTGGAGGTGAGAGGTATGGGGCGTGAGGTGTGAGAATTGTTTGAGGTTTGAGGTAATCTCTCACCTTTCACCTCTTCGCCCTCACTCCAAGTTATAAACTGCTGGCGGTTGATGGCGTCAGGGCTGGAGGCGTTGTAGATGAAGAAAGAGCCGGGCGTGGGGGTGACGTCGCAATCGATGGTCACCTCGCCAGGACGGCCTTTCATTACAGCCTGACCATTAGCCCACACCGTGCCTCCGATGATGCCGCCGGCGTCCATCTGCGGGAAGTCGTAGGCCAACAGCTGGCTGGCTTCGGCACGCAGGTCGAACTGGATGTTCTTGAAGTGTGTGAAGGTGACGTCGCCGTTGAGCGTTCCCTGATGGCCGTCACGGTCGGTGACGATGAAATCGGTAAAAATGACATCACCGGGACGGAGTCGCACGGTATCGTTGGCGAAGGAATAAGTAGTGCCGAGAGGTCTGACGCTGGCCTTGCCGTTGACGGCAACGTTGCCCACCATATCTATTGCTTTTAGCGGACCATAAATGCGCACGTCGCCATAGGCCTTACCTTCGATGCTGCCGATGAAGCTGCGTGTGAACGAGTGTACAAAGCCAATATTGGTGCCTTGCGCCTGGATACCCAGGTCGAGCTCCTTTCGGCGTGGTGAGATATAGCCGTCGACAAAGGTCTGTGCCTCTGCCCCGTCGTCAATAACGCCCTCGAGGTCTATCTGCCCATCCTCAAAATTCCATACGGCAAAGGCCTCAAGGGTACCCATATGCGCCTCCTGGAAGAGGAAGTCGTCCACAGTGATGTCGGCCCAAGCATCAGGATTGCTGAATGCCTGACAAACATAGGCTCTTCCTGTGGCCCTACCGCCGAAGCGCACGCTGCGGAATCCAACAGCCTCCTGCACATACGCCACATCGACACCCTGCAGGTCGATCATCAGCGAGTCGGCAGCATTTGTCGAGGCGATGCCGTCGATGATGAGGTGCTCGTCGTCGTGGTGCAGGGTGAAGTGGTCAATCATCAGGCGTTTGTCACTATAGAGGATGTCACATGGCTCCAAGTCCCAAAGGTTATCCTTCAACACGAAACGGGATGGCATCACACGCACGTGTATCTCATTCACTCCCTCATCATTCTGATAGAGACTTGTCACCATGTTCACTGTGCCTCCATCGCCACTCTCGTTGAACAACGATAGGGCCGATGAGGCCTCCTTCTCCTTGGCGTTGGTAATCATCGACAGATGGATGGGATTCCCTTTGGCCGTGAGGCGCGTCACACGAATGTCGCAGCTAGTGCTGTCGCCTTGTCGCGTGAGCAGGATGTTGCCGTTGCGATAATCGGCATTGCCATAGCGGAAGGAGGGAATGTCGGCCTTCACCAGCATCCGTTCCTCAGCATCGTTTACCAGGGCCTCCACCATAAGCGGTCCCTGCAGGTCAAGCGCAATGCCCAGCAGCTTCTCCATCCAGCGGCTGTCGGAGAGTCGCGCTGAAAGCTCGAAGTCGTTGTCGGCGCCTTCCTTTGCGTGACCTATCTGTCCAAAAGGTGGCAACGAGAACGTACCGTTGCTGTGGCCGGTGAAAAGCACTTCGCCGAAATCACTGGTCATTCGCATATAACGGCGTTCGTCCTCATAGCCCGAGCGTATGTGAAGATTGTCTAGATGGTAGTGGGTGGTGTCGTTCTGCGCCATCAACAAGTCGTCGAGGTCGATAGTCCCTTGTGCGCTATTGAACGATGAACCGTTGATGTCGGCATCAATAACGGCAGAGAATGTGGCATCGCCCCAGCGGTCGGAGAGGTGAAGCGCCTTTGGAGCCAACATGCCTATGACGCCCGTAAGCTGCAGATGCTGGCCCCAGCTTCCCTCCACGTCGGCCTGCAAATTGGGATCGTCCACCTTCAGTTTGCCGCTGGTGGCTTCGGGGCTGTAGACGGCATCCACGCTGATGTTGTGATATCTGTAGCCATGCAGGTCGACGGTCGGAATATCGCCAAGGATGCTGACGCGTTGCTGACGTCCACTCAGGTCAAGACTGGCCGCCAGAAGCCCCAGCTCGTTGTTGGCCGTGAGACGACCAATGTCTAGGCTATCGGTATCGATGTGTGCCGACCATTGACGTGCATCATCCGTCATCGTCCCACGCCACGAAAGCGTTCCGATGGAAGTGGAGGCGCGGCCCTGCGTGCGGATGTCGCCGAAGTCGTCGGTAGCAGCATCGGCAGAGATGCTGACATCGCCTAAGCGTCCAATGGCTGATGGCAGGTTGGACAAGACTTCCTGCAGTTCTGCCAGCAGATGGCTGTTCACGCTGAAGCGTTCCACATGCGTCTGAAAAGTGCCTTCTCGGCTATCAACACGTCCTGAGGCCAGCAGTTGTAAAGCACCATTGGTTGTAGAGATACTGAGCTGGCGACAATTCACGCTGTTCGTCGAGCCGCTTAGCGATGACACGTCAACCAACACGTCGTAGTCAGTGGAGAGGTTTTCGGGTAATACAGCAACGAGGTCAGAGAGTGCTACCCGTCCTTTTATGACTGGCACGTGGTAGGCAATAGTATTTGCCAAACTATCAAGTACATACGTAGCCTGAACTGTATCAATGCTAAGAGACGTATTCTGCATCTCCAAGGCGAATCCCGTGAGGAGTGCCTGCTGGCGGTTTGCCTCTAATTTCAGCGAAAGGCGCTGCAGGTCAATGCCCGACTGCTCGTGCAGGGCGATGCGCTTGATGCTGGCGTTCAGCGAGTCGTTGGTCAGTGTGCGCAACAGCACATGGGCACTGATGTCGCTCACCTTCAGATGCCGTGGATTCAGGCGTCCAGGTGTCTCCGGAGCATCGCGCTGGTCGTAGGTCAGCGACAGGCGCCGTACAATGAGGGAACCAATGTGCAGGTCGAGCTTCGAAGGCTCCTCCTTCTCCTTCTTCGAGAGGGCATCAATGGCGAACTGCCAGTTGGGCGTGGCGCCGGCGCTATCACGATAGAGCACGGCATTGGCACCAAAAAGCTGGGCAGACGAGATGCTGACACGTCCGCTGAACAACGGAAGCAGCTCAACCTTCACCGACATACGGCGGGCGGCGAGCATATCCTCATGCTGTTGGTCCTTAATAACCACATCGTCAATGATGAGTCGATTGAAGAAACCCAGATCCACACGGCCAACACTAACCTCAGTACCCAGCTTGTTGCCGATGGCACTGGCCACTATCTGGCCTAGCCAGCGCTGCATGAAAGGCAGTTGTATGAGGATGACCAGCGAGACATACAGCGCCAACAGGCCCCATATCGTCCAACTGATGATGTGCTTCAGTTTCTTCATATCATTTGCAAAGGTAATCCATTTTTGCAGAATAAAACCCGTTTTTTGAGAAAATGATACTTTTTAGTAAGTTTTTGCAATCTCTGCTTTGCAATTTGAGAAATTATTTATACTTTTGCACTTTAAAAGCTGAAAAAACGAAGACAGTCACTAAGAAACAAATCATTTTATGGAGGCTTTTTTTCGCACACACCGCTATTTGGTAGAACATGTCAACGCTCCCGTCAGGCGCACGCTGATGGATGAGATTGACTGGAGTGACCGCATGATAGGCATCAAAGGCACACGAGGCATCGGCAAGACTACGTTCCTGCTGCAGTATGCCAAGGAGCACTTCGGACTGGAGGACAGGCAATGCCTGTACATCAACATGAACAACTTCTACTTCCAGGGCCGCGGCATAGCCGACTTCGCAGGTGAGTTCTATCATAGGGGTGGACGCGTGTTGCTTATCGACCAGGTTTTTAAGCAGGATAACTGGTCACACGAGCTTCGCAAATGCTACGACCTCTACCCAGGTCTGAAGATTGTGTTCACGGGCAGCAGTGTGATGCGTCTGAAAGACGAGAACCCTGAGCTGAACGGTATCGTGCAGTCATACAACCTCAGGGGATTCTCCTTCCGAGAGTTTCTTAACCTTTTAACAAACAACGATTTCAGACCATATTCACTCGAGGAAATATTGAATGACCACGAGCGCATCGTGAAGCAGATCCTGCCCAAGGTGTCGCCACGCCGCTTTTTTCAAGATTACATCCATCACGGCTTCTATCCATTCTTCCAGGAGCAGCGCAACTATAGCGAAAACCTGCTGAAGACAATGAACATGATGACAGAGGTGGACATCCTACTCATCAAGCAGATAGAGCTGAAATATCTCACGAAAATCAAGAAACTGTTCTACGAGTTGGCTGAGGAAGGCCCCAAGGCACCCAACGTATCGAAGCTGGCGCAGGACATTGAAACCAGCCGCGCTACGGTAATGAACTATATCAAATACCTCACTGACGCCCGCCTTCTGAATATGATTTATCCTGTTGGCGAAGACTTCCCAAAGAAACCCTCGAAAGTAATGCTGCACAACTCCAACCTGCTCTACGCCATTTACCCCATCCATGTGGAGAAGCAGACGGCGATGGAGACGTTCTTCGTCAACTCGCTATGGAAGGACCACAAGGTGAACCAGTCAGGCAGGGAACCGCTATACCTCGTGGATGGTCACCTGAAGTTCCGTATCTGCGACGCTGGCGGCAGCTATAAGATAAGGTACGCGCCCGATGTCATCTATGCCCGATACAACACGGAGATTGGCAAGGGCAATCAAATTCCACTCTGGCTGTTGGGATTCCTGTACTAGTACATTTCTCATTATCTCATTCTCTAATTATTCATGAAGATACTGAAATGGGGATTCATCGGCTGCGGTGAGGTATGCGAGCTGAAGAGCGGTCCTGCCTTCAATGAAGTGGAGGGAAGCAGCGTTGTTGCCGTGATGAGCCGCACAGAAGAAAAAGCCCGCTCATATGCCAAGCGTCATGGTGTGCCCCGCTGGTACACCGATGCTCAGCAACTCATCGATGACCCTGAGGTAAACGCCATCTATGTGGCCACGCCACCCTCGAGCCATGCCACCTTTGCCATCATGGCGATGAAGTCTGGAAAGCCCGTTTATGTAGAGAAACCCCTGGCCTCGACCTACGACGACTGTGCACGCATCAACTATGTGAGCGAACAGACTGGGCAGCCATGCTTCGTAGCCTATTACCGTCGCTATCTGCCTTATTTCCAGCGGGTGAAGGACATCGTGGAGCAAGGCACTATTGGTGAGGCGGTTAATGTGCAGGTGCGCTTTGCCGTTCCTCCACGCGACCTCGACTACGACCGTCCGGAGAGTCTCCCCTGGCGCCTGCAGCCCGACATTAGCGGCGGCGGCTATTTCTATGACCTCGCACCCCACCAGATGGACCTCCTGCAGCACATCTTCGGTGTGATTCTTGAGGCACGCGGAATGACGGCTAACCGCGGACATTTCTATAGTGCCGAGGACTCCGTGAGCGCCATCTTCCGCTTTGAGAACGGACTGACCGGAAGCGGTTCGTGGAGCTTCGTGGCACACGAGTCGGCACGTACCGACCGCATCCTCATCATTGGCACACAGGGGTCGATGGCTTTCTCGGTATTCAACTATGCACCCATTGAGCTGCACACCAGCCAGGGTACACAGCTGATTGAAGTGCCCAACCCGCCCTACGTACAATTCCCGCTCATCAAGAGTGTCATCGAGCACCTGCAGGGCCTAAGCGTCTGCTCGTGCACCAGTGTGTCGGCAACACCCACCAACTGGGTGCTCGACAGAATTCTCGGAAAAATATGACCTACTGTTTCAAAAGGATATACACGATCGTCGTCCTCATATTGGCAGGCTCTCTGCTTGTGAAAGCACAAGAGCAAACCGACAGCACAAGGCATCACTCATTGGTGCGTGAGACGGTGCGTAACTTCGACCGTTTCGACACCGACTATATCGAGCCGCAGCACTACATCTTCACTGTGATGCTGCAGGCCACGCAGAACTACGACATCTTTACCCTGCGCAGTGCCGGCAAAGACCCGCAATCCATTACATTCTCGCCTGACATGAAACTGAAGGTAGGGCCATACGTAGGATGGAAGTGGTTCTTCCTCGGCTATACTTTCGAGTTGGGCAACATCAATCTAGCGCACATTAAGCAGCAGCTCGACCTTAGCATCTACAGCTCGCAGGTAGGCATCGACCTCTTCTACCGACGCACAGGTAACGACTACAAACTACGCGACGCCTATCTAGGAAAGTCAGTCAACACACGTCCTCTAGAGGAGCAGTCCTTCAACGGCGTCAAGGCTGGCATCACGGGCTTCAACGTCTATTATATTTTCAATCACAAACGCTTCTCATATCCTGCCGCCTTTAGCCAAAGCACTCAGCAGAAGGTGAGCTGCGGCTCGTGGATGGCAGGCATGGGCTATACACGCAACTCGCTCGACGTGGATCACGAGCGTCTGCAAAACCTTGTCAATGAGCGATTAGGCAATAGCACCGTACCTCTCGACTCAGGCCTGATGATCAGCAACGTCAGCTATAACGACTTCAACATCTCAGGCGGATATGCCTACAACTGGGTGCTCGGAAAGAACTGGCTCTTCGGTGCCAGCTTGCAGGGAGCATTGGCCTACAAGAAGAGCGTGGGCGATGTAGTGGGCAACAGCAAAGAGGGCTTCGACTTCAAGAACGTCAACCTTGACGGCATCGGACGCTTCGGCATCGTATACAACAACATGCGGTGGTATACAGGCGCCAGCATCATCGTACACACCAACAACTATCACAAGCCACGTTTCCGTACGAACAACACTTTCGGCTCAATGAATATATACATTGGCTACAACTTCGGCTTAAAGCAAAAATACAAGAACAGATAATATGAATAGAATGATGAAAAACAGATGGATGAAGGTGATAGGTTTATCCTTTATCATTTTTCATCTATCATTTAGCGACGCAGCGGCGCAGGAGCGTTGTCACTATGAGGCGGCCGACAGCATCCTCATCGAACAGCTGCTGGCTGACAGCACTGCTCGGAAGTGCGAAGCTGGTCAGGATGTAATCTACTTCGCAAGGAAATTCCTCGGTAAGCCCTACGTTGCCCATACCTTGGAACTTTATCCCGACGACGAGCGTCTGGTGCTGAACACACGTGAGCTGGATTGCACTACCTTCGTAGATGTGGTAGTAGCTCTCACGTTGTGCAGTCGCAGAGGAGAGACCACCTTCCGGCAGTTCGTCCACCAACTGCACATGCAGCGCTACTGGAACGGCGTATGCGACGGCTATCCCTCGCGCATACATTATTTTACTGATTGGATGCGCGACAACTCACGGTTGGGATTCGTCGCGGAGATACAGAAAGCCTGTGCGCCGTTTACTGCCATACAGACTGTCAAGGTCAGCTATATGACGGAGCATCCCCAGTCCTACGTCTCGCTGAAGCGTCATCCAGAGTATCTGCCCCTTATCGCTGCACAGGAGAAAGACCTGACAGGTCGCAAATACCGTTACATCCCAACCAGACAGCTAGCTGACAGCCGTGCGCTGCGCAGTACTGTCAACGACGGCGACATCATCGCCATCACTAGCCTCACACCTGGCTTGGACATCGCCCATCTGGGAATTGCCGTGTGGCACAACGACGGCCTGCACATGATTGATGCCTCCAGCAAGCACATGAAAGTGGTGGAGGAAACCATCACCATGCAGCAGTATCTGAAGAATCGCAGAAATGCCGACGGAATAAGAATCGTGCGTCTGCGATAGACAAAAAAATGGAAAATGTAAGGCCATCAAGAAATTTTTTTCTTCATTTTCTTGGCAATATGAGGAAAATCGCTTAACTTTGCAGAATTCTACAAAAAACACATATTTATTTATCGTTAATATTTAAAAACTAATGAGTCAAAAGAGAGTTTACCTCTTCGGCAACGGTAAGGCCGAAGGTAATGCAAAAATGCGTGAGGAACTTGGCGGCAAGGGTGCTAACCTGGCCGAGATGAACCTGCTGGGTGTTCCCGTTCCTCCTGGTTTCACCATCACCACCGACTGCTGCAACGAGTATTATCAGGTGGGTCAGCAGAAAATCATGGAGCTGCTCAACGACGACGTGACGGCAGCCGTGAAGCACATCGAGGTGCTGATGAACTCGAAGTTCGGCGACAAGGAGAATCCTCTGCTCGTCTCCGTCCGCTCGGGTGCACGTGCCTCTATGCCTGGCATGATGGACACCATCCTCAACCTCGGTCTGAACGACGAGGTGGCCGAGGGCATGGTGAAAAAGACCCAGAACCCCCACTTCGTGTATGACAGCTATCGCCGCTTCGTGCAGATGTACGGCGACGTGGTGCTCGAGATGAAGCCCGTGAACAAGACTGACATCGACCCGTTTGAGGAGATCATCGAGAAGGTGAAGGCCGAGCGCGGTGTGAAGCTCGACAAGGACCTGAACGTCGACGAGCTGAAGAAGTTGGTCCAGCTGTTCAAGGTTGCCATCAAAGAGCGCACCGGAAAGGATTTCCCCAACGATCCTATCGAGCAGCTCTGGGGCGCTATCTGCGCTGTGTTCCGCAGCTGGATGAACGAGCGCGCCATCCTCTATCGCAAGATGGAAGGCATTCCCGACGAGTGGGGCACAGCCGTCAGCGTGATGGCTATGGTGTTCGGCAACATGGGCGACACCTCTGCTACTGGTGTTTGCTTCAGCCGCGACGCTGCTAACGGCGAACCGCTGTTCAATGGCGAGTACCTCGTCAATGCACAGGGTGAGGACGTGGTGGCCGGTATCCGCACTCCGCAGCAGATTACGAAGATTGGTTCACAGCGCTGGGCAGAGCGTGCTGGCATCAGCGAGGAAGAGCGTGTTGCCAAGTATCCCTCTATGGAGGAGGCTATGCCCGACACCTACGCACAGCTAAACCAGATTCAGAAGAACCTCGAGAACCACTATCACGACATGCAGGACATGGAGTTCACCGTTCAGGAGGGTAAGCTGTGGTTCCTGCAGACTCGTAACGGCAAGCGCACCGGCGCTGCTATGGTGAAGATTGCCATCGATCTGCTGCATGAGGGTATGATCGACGAGAAGACCGCCATCATGCGCTGCGAGCCCCAAAAGCTCGACGAGCTGCTGCACCCCATCTTCGACAAGAAGGCCCTCACCAAGGCCAAGGTCATCGCTCAGGGTCTGCCTGCCAGCCCGGGTGCTGCCTGCGGTCAGATTGTGTTCCACGCTGACGATGCCAAGGCTTGGCACGAGGATGGTCACAAGGTGGTTCTCGTCCGTATCGAGACCTCACCTGAGGACCTCGCCGGTATGGCTGCTGCTGAGGGCATTCTCACCGCTCGTGGCGGTATGACCTCACACGCTGCCGTGGTGGCTCGTGGTATGGGTAAGTGCTGCGTCTCGGGCGTAGGCTCGCTGAATGTCAGCTACAAGGATAAGACTGTCGAGATTGACGGCGTTACCTACAAGGAGGGCGACTTCATTTCGCTGAATGGTACTACCGGTCAAGTTTACGCTGGCGAAGTTCCCACCAAGGCTGCCGAGCTGAGTGGCGACTTCAAGGAGCTGATGGACCTCTGCGACAAGTACACCAAGCTGCAGGTTCGTACCAATGCCGACACTCCGCACGATGCACAGGTTGCACGCAACTTCGGCGCCAAGGGTATTGGTCTGACACGTACTGAGCACATGTTCTTCGAGGACAAGAAGATTATCGCTATGCGTGAGATGATTCTCGCCGACAGCGTTGCTGGACGTGAGAAGGCTCTCGCCAAGCTGCTTCCTTATCAGAAGGCTGACTTCAAGGGCATCCTCGAGGCTATGGACGGTCTGCCCGTGAACATCCGCCTGCTCGATCCTCCCCTCCATGAGTTCGTTCCCCACGATCTCGCTGGTCAGCAGCAGATGGCTGAGGAGATGGGCGTGAGCCTGGAGGTCATCCAGCGCCGCGTGGCTTCTCTGGCCGAGAACAACCCGATGCTGGGTCACCGTGGTTGCCGTCTGGGCATCACCTTCCCCGAGATTACCGCTATGCAGACCCGCGCCATCCTGAGTGCTGCCTGCGAGCTGAAGAAGGAAGGCAAGAACCCCATGCCCGAGATCATGGTGCCGCTGATTGGTATCCTTCACGAGCTGAAGCAGCAGAAGGAAATCATCCAGTACACCGCCAAGGAAGTGTTCAACGAGTATGGTCTTGAGGTTGAGTTCGAGATTGGTACGATGATCGAGATTCCTCGTGCCGCTTTGACCGCCGACCGTATCGCTACTGAGGCTCAGTACTTCTCATTCGGTACCAACGACCTCACACAGATGACCTTCGGCTACAGCCGCGACGATATCGCTAGCTTCCTGCCCGTCTATCTCGACAAGAAGATCCTGAAGGTAGACCCGTTCCAGGTACTCGACCAGAACGGCGTTGGCAAGCTCATCAAGTACGCTGTGAAGCAGGGTCGCGAGGTGCGTCCCGAGCTGCGTTGCGGCATCTGCGGTGAGCATGGTGGTGAACCCAGCTCCGTGAAGTTCTGTGCCAAGATTGGCATGAACTACGCCAGCTGCTCGCCCTTCCGCGTGCCCATCGCACGCCTTGCTGCCGCCCAGGCTGCTGTGGAGGAGTAAACCACACCATTTTCAACAAAAAGTCGGGTGTAACTCTCTTGAAATAGAGAGTTACACCTCTTTATTTCAACGAACTGCTATCATAAATAATTGATGTCTACCTTGATTCACTGCCCAAATTGACGTATTTTAAAGGATTCTTGTGTTTTTTACACCTCTATATTACGTCCACTTTTTTGAAAAGAAATAAAATAACCAATTTGCTGAGAAACAATAACTTAATAGTTATCTAGGAGTATTTTCATCCACTTTATCCACCCATCTCAACGGGGTGGATTGTTTTTTTTCCTAAATTTGCACCAGAAATCTAAAAAACGCACACATTCTACATCTTTATACTAACAACTAATAAAAAACGTATGAAAAAAAACAGGTATCTATTGTTGCTATTGACATTCATCGTGTCAATGGCTGCGAAAGCCCAAAGTATTTCGGGTACTGTGACAGACGACCAGGGGGAGCCCGTCATCGGAGCTTCCGTCGTCGAGAAAGGCAATCCCCAGAACGGCGCCATCACCAACATCGATGGTCAGTTCAACATCAAGGTTAACGCGGGAACGCCTATTGTCATTTCTTATATTGGAATGGTCACCCAGGAGGTGAACGCCGTGAATGGCATGACCATTAGGATGAAGGAAGACACCCATACTTTGCAGGATGTGGTGGTAATCGGCTACGGTGTGCAGAAGAAGAGCGTGGTGACGGCCTCCATTGCGAAGGTGAGTGCTGACGATCTTGACGGCAAGACGCGTCTGCGTGCCGAGGATGCCCTGAAGGGCATGGCTGCCGGTGTGCAGGTGACCTCAGCCTCTGGCCAGCCTGGTGCCAAGTCAATGATTCGCATCCGCGGTATCGGCACCATCAACAGCTCGGAACCACTCTACATCATCGACGGTATGCCTACCGATCAGAACGGTATGGAGAGTGTAAACCCCTATGACATCGAGTCGATAGAGGTGCTGAAGGATGCTGCGTCAGGTGCCATCTACGGTGCACGTGCCGCCAATGGCGTCATCCTCGTCACTACGAAGAAAGGTAAGATGGGTAAGGCTCAGATTAACTACAACTTCTCTCAGGGTTGGCAGAGTGCATGGAAGAAGCGCGACGTGACCGACGCTACCAACTATGCCATCTTGCAGAATGAGCGTCGTGTGCAGAACGGCCTCGCTCCCCTCTACAACGACCCATACAACCTGACTGATGCCAACGGCGACAAGATTACAGCCTTCGGAACCAACTGGCAGGATCTGCTGTTCAACGACAACGCTCCCATCACACAGCACGACGTGAGCATCAGCGGTGCATCGGAGAAAGTGAACTACTACCTCTCACTGGGCTACTTCGACCAGGAGGGTATCGTAGGTGGCAACTACGGGCAGTCTAACTACGACCGTCTGACCCTGCGCTCAAACAACCAATTCAACCTGTTTGACGACTCTAAGGAACGTAATTTCCTGAACAAGCTCGACTTGGGCGCGAACATCTCTTATATGCGTGTGCACAGCACGGGCGTTAGCGACAACTCTACTTGGGGATCGCCTCTTGGCTCTGCCCTCTACCTTGCTCCCACCCTGCCGGTCACACTGACGCAGTTAGGTTACGATGCTGCTGGCAATGCCAACTACGGTCAAGCAATGATTGACCGCTATAGTGCATATGACCTCTACTACGATGCCAACGGCAATCCCTATACGATTCCCGGCTATGTGGGCAGTTATCAGGAGCAGAACAACCCCATCGCCATGATGCAGGGTAATCCCAACAAGAACTGGAGTCATAAGTTCATGCCGAAGTTCTCGCTCGACCTGCAGCTGTGGGATGAACTGAAATATCACTTCACCTACAGCGCTGAGCTCTCTTTCTGGGGCTACGAAGGCGCTACGCTACAGAAATACTATCTCTCAGGCAACAACAACAGCGACCACACACAGGCCGTAGCCTACAAAGGTAACAACTCAACCTGGCAGATTGAGAACACGCTGACCTACGACAAGACCTTCGGCAAGCACACCATCGGCGTAGTGCTCGGACAGAGTGCCCTGAAATCGAAAGGAGACGAGCTGGGCGGCTCTCACTGGAATCTGGTGAACCCCAACAAGCCCAGCATCAATTATACCACTGGCGGTGCCCTCGAGCTCTCGACTGATGCCGACGGCAAGGTGAATGGTGCCAAGAGCCTCATCGGCGTATGGGGAGGCCCCTATACTGAGCACCGTCTGGCCTCACTCTTCGCTCGTCTGAGCTACAACTTCGACGAGAAATACATGGTACAGGCCACTATTCGCCGTGACGGCAGCAGTCGTTTCGGCTCTAATAACAAATATGGTACATTCCCCTCGTTCTCAGTGGGTTGGAACATCATGAACGAGAACTTCATGGAAAGCAACCGCGACTGGCTGACGAACCTGAAGCTGCGCGCTAGCTGGGGTAAGAACGGTAACGACAATATCGGCGACTTCGCCTACACCACCTTGACGGCTACCGGTGGCAGCAGCAACTACTACTACGGACAGACCGCCGCTATGGTCTACGGTTCGAAGGCCAACCGTCTGGCCAACGAAGACCTGAAGTGGGAGGAGAGCGAGCAGACCAACATCGGTCTCGACCTTGGTCTGTGGAACAACCAGCTGACCTTCAGCGTGGACTATTACATGAAGAAGACCAACGGCATGATTATCGATATGCCCATCCCCTCATATGTGGGTGAGCAACGTCCCCTGGCCAACGTGGGTGATATGGAGAACAGCGGCTGGGAGTTTGAGCTGGGCTACAAGTGGCACATCGGCGATGCACGCTTCGGCGTGAAGGCCAATGCCGCCTATCTGAAGAACGAGTTGAAGAACCTTGGTAACGACACTGGCTTCCTGAACTACGGTATCAGCCAGTTTGCCGACGGTGGCACACGTGCTGAGAACGGACAGCCCTTCCCCTTCTTCTATGGCTATAAGACCAACGGTATCCTTCAGAATCAGGTAGAGGCTGACGCCTACAATGCACAGTACGGCACCAACTCGAAGCCCGGCGACTTCCGCTTTGTAGATACCAATGGTGACAATCAGATTACTTCTGACGACCGCACCAACATCGGCGACGGTATTCCTGACTGGACCTTCGGCCTGAACTTCGATGCCGAGTGGAAAGGCTTTGATCTGGGTGTGTTCTTCCAGGGCGTTAGCGGTGTGGATGTGTTCGACGCTACCTATCGTCAGGACATCGCCTCCGGCAACTATCCCACTTGGGTGTTGCAGCGCTGGACAGGCGAAGGCACTAGCAACACCGTGCCTACGCTGGGTGACTCGAAAAACTGGGTGTGCAGCGACATGTATATCCAGGACGGCAGCTACCTGCGCCTGAAGAATATTACGCTGGGCTACACCCTGCCTCGCAACCTGACCAACAAGATTGGTATCAGCCGTCTGCGAGTCTATGCACGTGCCGAGAACCTCTTCACCTGGACCAAGTACTGGGGCTTCGATCCTGAAATCGGTGCAGGATGGGACAACGACTCACAGAAGCACAACACACAGTACACGGGTGTGGACTACGGTGTCTATCCGCAGGCTCGCACTTACACCTTCGGAGTTAACGTATCATTGTAAATTGAATACTGTAATTTGAAAAAGAAGATTATGAATACCAAGAAAAATAATAAGATTGTGGCTGGAGTATTCTCCTTCCTCCTTCCACTTTCCACCTTACCCCTTTTCACTTCCTGTAGCGACGACTTCCTGGAGGTGACCAAGCCCGACGGCGAACCTCTGGAGGAATACTACACCACCGAGGAAACCCTGAACGAGGCCCTTACATCGGCCTATGCTCCTTTGCATTGGCCTGACTGGGACAACAAAGCCTACAACGACCTCACCGTCGATGCCGAGATCATGGGCGACGACTTCTGGGTGGGCGGCTCCGACAATACCGACAACCAGCATTGGCATCGTCTGTTTAACTTCGCTGCCGACGGCAACAACACGTTAGCTACCCTTTGGGGTGACTTCTATAGCGGCATTAAGCGCTGCAACGACGCCATCAAGTATGCTGGATGGGAAGGTAATGCAAGCGCCGACTTCCGTAAGTCGATGGAGATGCAGGCTCGTCTGCTTCGCGTGTACTATTATAATATCCTGTGGCACTACTACGGCAACGTGCCCTTCTATCTGGAGAACCTCTCGCTGCCCTATACGGCTCCGCAGATATCGGCCGATGAGATTTACGGCAAGTTGGTGCCAGAACTCGAGGAGATTATCGCCTCCAACGTACTGCCCATGCGCTGGGAAGCCTCGCAGTCAGGCCGTGTGAGCCAGGCTTTCGCCATGATGCTCTATGCAGAGATGGTGATGTATCAGAACGACAGCGCACGCTATCCGCAGGCTCTCACCTATATGAAGCAGATCATTGCCGACGGCAACTACTCGCTGAATCCCAGTTTCACAGAGCTGTGGAAGGAAAGTGGTGAGTGGTGCAAGGAAAGCATCTTCGAAATCAACTACAATGACGACCAGGCACAGCGCGACTGGGGCGATGCTGCCCTCAACGCTGGTGGCTCTGTCTTCCCCACGCTCTGCTCACCCAACGGCTGGGGCGGCGGTGAAGGCTGGGACGGCGGCAACGACGGCTGGGGCTTCCTTCCGATGAAGGTCGAGACCTACAATATGTATGCCGAGAACGATCTGCGCCGCGAGGCTACCTGCTGGGACGTGCGTGGCTACTCCTACACCGAGCGCTATCAGGACACCCATATCTGGCACGGCAAGTATCGTCCGCAGTCGGAGAACAACAAGGACTGTCCCACCTCGAAGAACCTGAACTACAACAACAACAAGCGCATCTACCGCTATGCCGAGACCTTGCTCAACGCTGCCGAGCTGCTGCTGCAGACTGGTGGCAATGCCTCTGAGGCTGCCGGCTATGTGAATGAGGTTCGCGCCCGTGCTGGGCTGTCTGCATTGGCCAGCGTTACTATCGACGACATCTTAACTGAGCGTCATCTTGAGTTCTGCGGCGAGGGCAAGCGCTACTTCGACCTCGTACGTGCAGAGGGCATCAGCGGTGCCACGCAGAAGGCTTCCACCGTCCTTGTTCCTGATACCTACGGCTATCGCACCAACAGCTGGAGTGCCAGCAAGAAGTACATCCCTCTGGCTCAAAGCGAGCTGGATGCTGACCCCACATTGAAGCAGAACAACTATTGATTTTTCAACAACTAAGTTAATTTCACGAATTATGAAAACCAAGAATATAAAACTATTTCTCGCCGGCTGTCTGGTATGTTGTGCTAGTGCAACCTTAACGGGCTGCTCGCCTGACGAGTTTGAGGGCGCTGACATCAACGGACTGCCGACGATGGAGGGTGTAGACTTCCAGATCTCCGTTGACCAAGAGACCAATCAGATGGTAGCCTCCTACACAGCGCCTGCAGGCACCTACCCCATCTGGATTCTCGATGGTACCTCCTACTCCACCCTTCCAGAGGTGGGCTATAAGAACGACGAGGCCGGCAGCCACAGCATTGAGCTGAAGCTGGGCAACCGCAACGGCATCAGCCAGGCTGGCATCAAGAAGGAATATGCCTTCAATGAGACGAAGGTCGACTATTCGGCCGATTTCCGCCGCATCACCGGCAAGGAGTGGCGTTTCGCCAACAAGGAAGTGGCCCATCTGGGCTGTGGCCCTGCCGGAACGACAGGTACGGAGTGGTGGTCGGCAAAAGCCGATGAAAAGAAAGGCTCTGGCATGTATGATGACCGTATCATCTTCACGGCAGATACCCGCAAGGGTGGTTCTTTCACCTATAATGCTGGTGAAGACGGCCTTACTTATGTGAATTATAATACAAAGTTTACTGAAGATTATTCAAAAAAAGCGCAAAACGATACTGCTTTAGTAATCGGCAACCAGACCGCAGCCTGGACCTTCGAGGTTTACGACTGGGAGGATGCCGAGGGCAACGTCAGCAAGCAGACCTATATCCAGCTGGCCGCCAACACGGTTTTCCCATACATCAGCTCTGACGCACAGTATGAGAACCCCCGCTTCCGCATCGAGTCGCTGACGGCCAAGAAGATGGTGCTCGTCTATGATGATTATACAGCGAGTGTTCCTATTGCCTGGCACTTCATCTTCACCAGCGAGGAAGGTGAGAAGGAATGGGAAGGCTTCGATCCCAACAGCCAGTTTAATATGTGGAAGGACGTGGACTACTCGATGTTCTTCTGGTATGCTCCCGGCTGGAACCAGATTGCCGATCCTGATTTCAAGGCAAATGGTAATG
>JAGAAJ010000053.1 GCA_017615355.1 Prevotella sp. | reverse complement strand
TAATATATAAAATAAGTTTGCTATTCTCTTTCAGGGTACAATGGTACATTACCCAGTGACAATTAACTTTGACGAGAGCAAATGCAACTGTGTAACTGCGTAACTGTGTAACTGCGTGCTGTCTGCCGGTATTTCCTACGGAGCCTCTTTTTCCCCTGTGGAGCCTCCTGATTTTCCTATAGAGCCTCCAAATTCCCCTACGGAGCCTCCGTAGTTCATTTTAACATTTGGAAAAAAATGAAAATAATTGGGGGAAAGTATTGTTTCGTCCCCTTTTTTTTCGTACCTTTGCAAACCCATGGGAATGGGAATTGAAGACACTCGACACTCATAAAAACATTAACAACACATGACACTCATCGACGGAAAAGCAACGGCGACCGCCATCAAGGCAGAGATTGCCGAGAAAGTGAAGAACATCGTGGAGGCTGGAGGCAAGCAACCCCATCTGGCAGCCGTGCTCGTGGGACACGACGGCGGCTCGGAAACCTACGTGAAGAATAAGGTACTCGCGTGCGAGGCCTGCGGATTCAAGAGCACCCTCATACGCTATGAGGACGACGTCACCGAGGAGGAATTGCTGGCGTGCGTCGACCGCCTGAACCGCAATGGCGACGTGGACGGATTCATCGTGCAGCTGCCTTTGCCCAAGCACATAGACGAGCAGAAGATCATCGAGGCCATTGATCCGCGCAAGGATGTGGACGGCTTCCATCCTGAGAACGTAGGCCGTATGGCCATCGGCCTGCCCTGTTTCATCTCTGCCACGCCATTGGGCATTATGACGCTCCTGCAGCGCTATGGCATCAAGACCAGCGGAAAGAAATGCGTCATCCTGGGACGTTCAAATATCGTGGGCAAGCCCATGGCACAGCTGATGATGCAGAAGCAGTGGGGCGACGCCACCGTCACCGTGTGCCACTCGCGCTCCATTACGCTGAAGGAGGAATGTCGTGAGGCCGACATCATCATTGCCGCCATCGGACAGCCTGAGTTTGTTACTGCCGACATGGTGAAGGAGGGCGCTGTGGTCATCGACGTAGGCACTACGCGTGTGCCCGACGCAACGCGCAAGAGCGGCTATCGCCTCACGGGCGACGTGAAGTTCGACGAGGTCAGCCCAAAATGCTCCTTCATCACCCCCGTGCCTGGCGGCGTTGGTCCTATGACCATCTGCTCGCTGATGCTCAACACCTTGAAGGCTGGCACTCAGCGATAATCGCAAAGGTCTCTCAACACTCAACTCTCAACTCTCAACAGAATTGATGACGGCCGAAGAATGGTATCAGAAGGGCAATGAGGCCCGTAAGCAGGGATTGTGGCACGAGGCCATCAACTGCTATATCCAGGCTGCCGAGCTCGATCCTGACAGTCCTGCCGTCGAGGCCAAGCGTATGCTCGACGACATCATGGCCTTCTATTGCAAGGACATGTACAATCCGTAAAAGAGCTTTTGCGCAGCCATTCCCCTCCCTTGTAGGCAATTGCGAGGAGGGAGCAATTGGGGAGCAAAGCGACGGTGGGGCAAAGCCGGGCAGGGCTGGGGTCAGTTTCTCTTATATAACAAAGAATGCCAGGATTCCGAAGAATCCTGGCATTTCTTATTGCTCTGAACAAGAGGCTTACTGCAGCGTTCCCTGCTCAGCGGCGTTGATCATGGCCTGTGAAGCATAGAGGTAAACCTCCACGCGACGGTTCTGGGCCTTGCCGGCAGCGGTAGAGTTGTCAGCAACGGGGTTTGACTCGCCGTAGCCAACGGTGTTGCGGATCTGAGCGGCGTTGACACCCAGCGTACCAACGAGGTAGTTGGTCACCGACTGAGCGCGCTGCTGCGACAGGTTGAGGTTCTTCTGCTGGCTCTGGGCAGCGGTGGATCCTCTCCAGGGAGCATTGTCGGTGTAGCCCTGGATAGCCACGTCGCAGTCCGTATTGGTCTTCAGCAGATTGGCGAGCTGCATGAGGTTCACCTTAGAAGCGTCGTTCAGCACAGCGCTGCCAGAAGCAAACTTAATACCGGTCTCGTTGAAGGTCAGCAGCACAGCCTGCAGGCCGTTGGCGTCGGTCACGGTCTGAACCTGAGCGTTCTGCACAGCCTCGGCCTGAGCCTTCACCTTATCCATGTGCTTGCCAATCAGAGCACCAGCACCAGCGCCGACAGCAGTACCGACAGCAGTACCAACGGCAGTGTTGCCAGTCACCTTACCAACGATAGCACCCAGAACAGCTCCGCCAACAGCACCGATGGCAGTACCCTTACCCAGGTTGTTGCAACCCATCATCACGATGCAAGCGCAGAGCGTGAGGACCATAGCTTTCATTTTTTTCATGATTGTAGTTTTTTTATGGTTAAATAATAAATAGGTATATCACGCTGCAAAGATAAGTAAAAGTTAGGAGTAAGGAATAAAGAGTGAGGAGTTATTTCCCTGCGTTTAACAAAAATTAAGCGTTTCTTTGGCGCCAAAGGCACTCTCGCTCGGAAAATTGCAAATAAATTTGCATTTTCTCTCGCTTATTTGTACCTTTGCACCCAAATTCGTAAAAAGTGCAAATAATTATGGCAAAAGAACTGAAAGATTTGACAAAGAGGGCCGACAACTACTCACAGTGGTTCAACGACCTTGTGGTGAAAGCCGACCTTGCCGAGCAGTCGGCAGTGCGTGGATGTATGGTGATCAAGCCCTACGGCTATGCTATATGGGAGAAGATGCAGCAGCAGCTGGACAAGATGTTCAAGGAGACGGGAGCTCAGAATGCCTATTTCCCCTTGCTGATTCCGAAGTCGTTCCTCAGCCGCGAGGCCGAGCACGTGGAGGGATTCGCCAAGGAGTGCGCCGTGGTGACCCACTACCGTCTGAAGGCTGCCGACGGCGGCGTTGTCGTCGATCCTGCTGCCAAGCTCGAAGAGGAGCTCATCATCCGTCCTACCAGCGAGACCATCATCTGGAACACCTACAAGAACTGGATTCAGTCGTGGCGCGATCTGCCCCTGATGTGCAACCAGTGGTGTAATGTGATGCGCTGGGAGATGCGTACCCGTCCTTTCCTTCGCACCAGCGAGTTCCTCTGGCAGGAAGGCCATACGGCTCACGCCACCCGTGAGGAGGCCGAGGCCGAGGCACAGAAGATGCTGAAGGTGTATGCCAAGTTTGCCGAAGAGTGGATGGCCGTGCCTGTCGTTCAGGGCGTGAAGAGCGAGACGGAGCGTTTTGCCGGCGCTCTCGACACCTATACCATCGAGGCAATGATGCAGGACGGCAAGGCCCTGCAGAGTGGTACGTCGCATTTCCTCGGCCAGAACTTCGCCAAGGCCTTCGACGTCACATATCTTAATAAGGAGAACAAGCCTGAGTATGTGTGGGCTACCTCATGGGGTGTCAGCACACGTCTCATCGGCGCCCTCATCATGACACATTCCGACGACAACGGCCTCGTATTGCCTCCACGCCTCGCTCCCATCCAGGTGGTTATCATTCCCATCGCCACCAAGCCTGAGCAGATGGAAATCGTCAACAAGGAGGTGCAGCCCATCATCGAGGGCCTGCGTGCGAAGGGCATCAGCGTGAAGTTCGACGATGCCGACAACAAGCGTCCTGGCTTCAAGTTTGCTGATTACGAGCTGAAGGGCGTGCCTGTGCGCCTCGTCCTTGGCGCCCGCGACCTGGAGAATGGCACCATCGAGCTGATGCGTCGCGACACCTTGGAGAAAGAGACGCTGCCGTTGGAGGGCATCGTGGATCATGTGGAGAAACTGCTCGACGACATCCAGCAGAACATCTTCGAGAAGGCCCGCAAGTATCGTGACGAGCACATCTACGAGTGCGACAACTACGAGGAATTCAAGGAGCGCATCAAGGACGGCGGCTTCTTCCTCTGCCATTGGGACGGCACAGCCGAGACCGAGGCCCAGATCAAGGAAGAGACGCAGGCTACCATCCGTTGCGTGCCCTTCGGCGTGGAGCAGACGCCAGGCGTGGATATGGTGAGCGGCAAGCCCTCGAAGGCTCGCGTCATCATAGCCCGCAGCTATTAAGCCTCTTCTATAGAATTGATACAGGAACTACAACTTCGCGTGCTGCCTGAAGTGGCAGCTGATACGGCTCTTTTACGCCAGTATGTGGCTGACGAGAAGGGGCTTGCAATAAGTGCGCTGAAGGGCATCCGCGTTTTGAAACGCTCTATCGATGCCCGTCAGCGCACCATCTTTGTCAATCTGAAGGTGCGTCTCTACATCAACGAGCAGCCTACGGACGATGAATACGTGCATACCGACTATCCTGACGTTTCCGACAAGCCGCAGGTCATCGTCGTGGGTGCTGGGCCTGGCGGCCTCTTTGCAGCCCTCCGTCTCATCGAGCTGGGGTTGAGGCCCATCGTGCTGGAGCGTGGCAAGGACGTGCATGAGCGCAAGAAGGATTTGGCAGCCATCGCCCGTACGCAGCAGGTGGACGGCGAGAGCAACTATTGTTTTGGCGAGGGTGGGGCAGGAGCCTATTCTGACGGCAAGCTTTACACACGTTCGAAGAAACGCGGCAGCATCGAGAAGATCCTCAACGTGTTCTGCCAGCATGGTGCCTCTACGGCTATCCTTGCCGATGCACATCCCCATATCGGCACCGACCGTCTGCCGCAGGTCATCGAGGCCATGCGCAATACTATTATAAGATGTGGCGGCGAGGTGCACTTCCAGACCAAGATGACGAGACTGCTTTTTGATGGCAATAAAGTGGTTGGTTGTGTTGCGGAAAATAAAGAGTTTACAGGGCCTATTATACTTGCTACAGGTCACTCTGCCAGAGACGTTTACAGATATTTTGCTCAAGAGAAAATTGAACTTGAACCAAAGGGCATTGCAGTAGGCGTAAGATTGGAACATCCATCGAAGCTCATCGACCAAATTCAGTATCACAGGAAGGAGGGTAGGGGCCAATGGCTGCCAGCTGCCGAGTACAGTTTTGTGACGCAGGTCGATGGCCGTGGTGTCTATTCCTTCTGTATGTGTCCTGGTGGCTTTGTCATTCCTGCTGCAACAGGACCTGAGCAGGTGGTGGTGAACGGTATGAGTCCTGCCAGTCGTGGCACGCAATGGAGCAACTCAGGCATGGTGGTCGAGTTGCGCCCTGAGGATATCGAGGGCGACGACGTGCTGCGAGTGCTGCGCTATCAGGAAGAGCTGGAACGGATGTGTTGGCAGCAGGCCAATATGAAGCAGACGGCACCCGCACAGCGTATGGCCGATTTCGTCAATGGCAAGCTGAGCTACGACCTGCCGCGATCCTCCTACGCTCCTGGGCTCGTTTCTTCGCCCCTGCATTTCTGGTTGCCCAAACCTATCTCTTCGAGATTGCAGCAGGGATTCAAAGTTTTTGGCCGTCAGGCACATGGCTTCCTGACCAACGAGGCTGTGATGATTGCTGTAGAGACTCGCACGTCTTCTCCTGTGCGTATCATTCGCGACAATGAAACGTTGCAGCATGTGCGCGTTCAAGGTCTTTTCCCCTGCGGTGAGGGCGCAGGCTATGCTGGCGGCATCGTCTCTGCTGGCGTCGACGGAGAACGTTGTGCAGAGATGTGCGCTGAATGGCTGAAATCCAACGCCTGAGAGCCCTTCTTGCTGTTGAAAAGTAAAAAAAACAAAAGTGACAGTAAATTCTTCACTTTTCACTTTTTGCTTTTCACTTTTTTTCGTAACTTTGCACCCCAAATAGAGAAAGCTTTTTTTATTTATGGAAATTGGTAGCAAATACGACCCTCGCGAAGTCGAGGGTAAGTGGTATCAGTATTGGCTTGACAACAAACTTTTTGCAAGCAAGCCGGATGGTAGGGAACCCTATACAATCGTCATTCCGCCGCCCAACGTGACGGGTGTGCTCCACATGGGCCACATGCTCAACAACACCATTCAGGACATCCTGGTGCGTCGTGCCCGTATGGAGGGTAAGAACGCCTGTTGGGTGCCTGGCACAGACCATGCCTCTATCGCTACTGAGGCCAAGGTGGTGAAGAAGCTCGCCGCTGAGGGCATCAAGAAGCGCGACCTCTCGCGTGATGAATTCCTGAAGCACGCCTGGGACTGGACGCACGAGCATGGCGGCATCATCCTGAAGCAGTTGCGCCGCTTGGGTGCCAGCTGCGATTGGGACCGTACTGCCTTCACAATGGATGAAGAGCGCAGCGAGAGCGTCATCAAGGTCTTTGTCGACCTCTATCGCAAGGGCTACATCTATCGCGGCCTGCGTATGGTGAACTGGGATCCGAAGGCCCTCACGGCCCTCTCGACTGAGGAAGTGGTTTACAAGGAGGAGAAGAGCCACCTGTTCCATCTGAAATACTACGTAGCCAATGCCGACGGTTCTGTCTGTTGCGATGGTATCGCAACAGACGGTACAGAGGGCAATATCATCCACAAGGATGAGAAGGGCTACTACGCCGTTGTTGCCACCACGCGTCCTGAGACCATCATGGGCGATACGGCCATGTGTATCAACCCCAAGGATCCGAAGAACCAGTGGCTGAAAGGCCGCAAGGTCATCGTTCCCCTGGTGAATCGTGTGATTCCTGTCATTGAGGACCGCTACGTCGATATCGAGTTTGGTACGGGCTGTCTGAAGGTGACGCCTGCCCATGACACCAACGACTACATGCTGGGCAAGACTCACAACCTCGAGACCATCGATATCTTCAATCCTGACGGCACGATCTCTGAGCAGTCGCCTATCTATGTGGGCATGGACCGCATGGACTGCCGCAAGCAAATCGTAAAGGATCTGCAGGCTGCAGGTCTGATGGAGAAGATTGAGGACTACACGAACAAGGTGGGTTACTCAGAGCGCAATCCTGATACGGCCATCGAGCCGCGTCTCTCGCTGCAGTGGTTCCTCAAGATGGGCCATTTCGCAGAGATTGCCCTGAAGCCTGTGATGGAGGGCGAGATGCATTTCTATCCTCAGAAATACGTCAATACCTACAAGAACTGGCTGGAGAACATTCAGGACTGGTGCATCAGCCGCCAGCTGTGGTGGGGTCATCGCATCCCTGCCTACTATTACGAAAGTGCGCCCAGCGGTTCATCCGCTGAGGAGAAGTTCGTCGTGGCTGAGACCGCCGAGGAAGCCCTCGAGCTGGCCCGCAAGGAAAGCGGCAACGCCAACCTGCAGCTGAGTGATTTGCGTCAGGATGAAGACGCCCTCGACACATGGTTCTCCTCATGGCTCTGGCCTGTCAGCCTCTTCGACGGCATCCGCAATCCTGGCAACGAGGAAATCAACTATTACTATCCCACCAGCGACCTGGTGACCGCTCCTGATATCATCTTCTTCTGGGTGGCCCGCATGATTATGGCTGGTGAGGAATACATGGGTAAGTTCCCCTTCAAGAACGTCTACTTCACAGGCATTGTGCGCGACAAGCTGGGCCGCAAGATGTCGAAGAGTTTGGGCAACAGTCCTGATCCTATCGAGCTCATCGACAAATACGGCGCTGACGGCGTGCGCATGGGTATGATGCTCTCTGCTCCTGCAGGCAACGACATCCTCTTCGACGAGGCACTCTGCGAGCAGGGCCGCAACTTTAATAACAAGATTTGGAACGCCTTCCGTCTCGTCAAGGGCTGGCAGGTGGCTGATAGTTCCCTATGCAGCAACAATGTTGCAGCAAACAAGACTGCCATTGCCTGGATGGACGCCAAGCTGAAGCAGGCCGACGTGGAGCTGAAGGACCACTTCTCGAAGTATCGCATCAATGATGCCCTGATGACTGTCTACAAGCTCTTCTGGGACGAGTTCTCACAGTGGTACCTGGAGATGGTGAAGCCTGCCTATATTGAAGGCAAGCAGCAGCCCATCGACAGCGTGACCTACGACGCCACACTGCGTTTCTTTGAGACCTTGCTGAAGATGCTGCATCCCTTCATGCCCTTCATCACTGAGGAGCTGTGGCAGGCTCTCTACGACCGTAAGCCGGGCGAGAGCATCATGCGCGACCAGCTGGTGCTCAGCGCCCTGTCTGCTGAGGAACAGAAGCTCATCGCCGACATCGAGCAGGTGAAGCAGGTCGTCTCTGGCGTCCGCACCGTCCGCAGTCAGAAGAACATCGCTCCCAAGGAGCGGATGGAGCTGCAGGTGGTGGGCCAGAACCGCTACGAGGCCTACAACGACATCGTGATGAAGATGGCCAATGTGAAGACCATCAGCGTGGTTGACACGAAAGACTCGATGGCCAGCACCTTCATGGTGGATACCGACGAGTTCGCCGTTCCCCTGGGCAGTCTCATCGACGTGAAGGCTGAGATTGAGAAGATGGAGGCCCAGCTGCAGCATCTCGAAGGCTTCCTTGCCGGCGTGATGAAGAAGCTCTCCAACGAGCGCTTTGTGCAGAATGCTCCTGAAGCCGTTGTGGCTATGGAGCGCAAGAAGCAGAGCGATGCTGAGGAGAAGATTGCAGCATTGAAACAGAGTATCGCAGCTCTTAACAAATAATCTATGGAGTGGCTCGTTCAACTCTTCACGCATAATGAGTCGGTGGCGCACATAGCCATGCTATATGCCGTCGTCATCGCCATTGGCGTCTACCTGGGCAAGATCAAGGTGGGCGGCGTGTCGCTGGGCGTCACCTTCGTGCTCTTCGCAGGCATCGTAGCCGGACACATCGGCTTTACGGCACCTGTCGACATCCTGACCTTCGTACAGGACTTTGGGCTTATCCTCTTTGTCTTTATGATAGGCTTGCAGGTGGGTCCAGGCTTCTTCGAGAGTTTTGGAACGGCTGGTGTCAAGCTCAACGGTTTGGCTGCCACGATGATTGTGTTGAACATCCTGGTGATGTTCGGCTGCTACTTCATTTTCTTCGACACCAAAGACAGCACTTCGCTGCCCATGATGGTGGGTACACTCTATGGAGCCGTGACCAACACACCTGGTCTTGGTGCTGCCAATGAGGCGTTGGGCTCGGTCTATGGCGACAACGCTCCGCAGATTGCCTCTGCCTATGCTTGCGCCTATCCTTTAGGCGTGCTGGGCATCATCGGCGCCATCATCCTCATCCGTACTATCTGCAAGATTAAACTGGAGAAGGAAGAGGAACAGCTGACGGCAATGGAGGGAGCGAAAGCCACGCAGAAACCCTACAAGATGCACCTTGAGGTGACGAACAAATACCTCGAGGGCAAGACGTTGCTCCAGGTGCACGACTTCCTGAACCGTGACTTCGTGGTGTCCCGTCTCGTGCATGAGGGCGAGCTGTCTATTCCCAATCGCAATACCGTGTTCCACTTGGGCGACCAGATGCTCATCGTCTGTGCTGAAGCCGACCAGGAGGCCATTATGGCTTTCATCGGTCCGAAGCTCGACATCGACTTTGAGCAGCAGGACCAGCCGTTGGTGTCGAAGCGCATCCTTGTGACCAACCCCAGCATCAATGGCAAGTCTTTCGGACAGATGCACTTCAGCAGCGTCTATGGCGTGAATGTCACTCGTGTCACACGTCATGGGATGGAGCTGTTTGCCTCGCCGTCGCTGCCTTTGCAGGTGGGCGACCGTATCATGGTGGTAGGCCCTGAGGATGCTGTCGACCGTGTGGCCAACAAGATGGGCAATAGTATCAAGCGTCTTGATGCGCCCAACATCGCCACTATCTTTGTGGGCATCATCCTGGGCATCGTCTTCGGCTCGCTGCCTATCGCCATTCCAGGAATGCCTGTGCCCCTGAAGCTGGGTATTGCTGGTGGCCCGTTGATTATCGCCATCCTTATCGGACGCTATGGCTACAAGATCAAGCTCGTCACCTACACCACCACGTCGGCCAATATGATGCTGCGCGAGATAGGTCTCGTGCTATTCCTTGCGTCTGTGGGCATCAAGGCTGGCGCAGGATTCTACAACACGGTGGTGGAGGGCGATGGCCTGCTCTATGTCTTGACGGGCTTCCTCATCACGATTATCCCTATCCTGATTGTGGGCCCTATTGCCCGCATGAAGTTCAAATTCAACTATTTCACCATTGCAGGTATGGTGTCTGGCGCCTATACCGATCCCCCTGCTTTGGCCTATAGTAACAGCATCTGCTCGAAGGAGGCACCTGCCGTGGGCTATTCGACGGTTTATCCGTTGTCGATGTTCCTGCGCATCCTGACGGCACAGCTCGTTGTGCTTTTCTTCTGTCAATAGTACACATTACTTATATAAGTCTATCAATAATGAATCACTTAAAACTACTGATTGTAGCGTTGCTGCTGACAGCCTCGCAGACGATGATGGGCCAAGGAGCCAAGAACATCGTCATCAGCGAGGTGCTCACTGGTAACGCTTCAAGCATTGTGGATGAGTATGGTCAGCGTGAGGCTTGGATAGAGCTGGAGAACACGTCTTACACCACCTACAACGTGCGTGGTATGTTTATCACCACCAACAGGAAGGTGTTGGACGGGAGCCTGAGCGCCCCTGACCGCATCAAACTGATGAGCATGATTCCCAGCGGCGAGGATCGTACCAGCCTTGGAGCCCGCCAGCATCTGGTGATTTTCTGCAACAGCAATCCTGCTCAGGGTAAACTCCACCTTAATGTGCAGGTGCCTGACTCAGGTGCTGTATGGGTGGCACTCTACAACGGCAACGGCGTGGAGCTCATCGACTCCGTCAGCGTTCCTGCATTGAGAACCGACTGCTCCTATGCCCGTATAGACAACAAGACCTGGGTGGTGAAGGAACCGCAGCAGGTGACGCCTGGCATCGATAACGCTGCTGTAGAGAAGAAACAGACAGGCGTGGACAAGTTCAAGGAGCGTGATCCGCACGGCTTTGCGATGGCCATCATGGCGATGGGCATCGTGTTCCTCTGCCTGGCGCTGCTGTGGCTGTTCTTTACTGTCTTCGGTATGGTGATGCGCCATATTGACACGGCGAAGAAGGTGGCCAACACTCAGCCCATCAAGCCCATCACAAAGACCGTGGAAGTCACGAAGGAACTGGCTCATAAGACGGGCAATATCATGCAGGATGGCCTGGAGAAGAAGGGCATCGACATGGAGGTCTACATGGCCGTCATCGGCTTGGCCCTGCGCCAGTACGAGGACGATATCCACGATGTGGAGAGTGGTGTCATCACCATCAAGTCGAAGGATACTGGCTGGGACGACGAATACAGTCAGATGACCCATTGGCATGATCCATTCCGTCCTTCCGACCACAATGCTCCTACCATTCCCACAGCCCCAGAGCTGCATTAATCCCATTATCCTATACGTCCAATAAGTCCTATAAGTCTCATAAGACACATAAGTTCCAAAAACAATGAAAGCATATCAATATAAAGTAAAAGGCGTTGACTACGAGGTAGAAATCGCCTCTGTAGAAGGAAAGATTGCTAAGGTCAATGTCAACGGCATCCCCTTTGAAGTAGAGATGCAGAAGCCCATCAATGCTGCCAAGCATCCCGCTTTGGCTGCTGCAAGGGCTCAGTCGCCTGTGGTGGCTCCCGTTGCTGCTCCTGCAGCAGCACCTGCCGCCAAACCTGCTCCGCAACCTGCTGCACAGCCCGCAGCTCCCGCTGGAGCCGGCAATGCGCTGAAGGCTCCGCTGCCTGGCACCGTTACTGAGGTGAAGGTTCAGGTGGGCCAGCAGGTCAATGTGGGCGATACCGTTCTGGTGCTCGAGGCCATGAAGATGCAGAACAACATCGAGTCGGAGTATGCCGGACAGGTGACCTCCGTCTTAGTCAAGCAGGGCGACACCGTGATGGAGGGCGCCGTAATGCTCACCATCGGTTAAATTTGTAAATAGTAAATCTGTAAATAGTAAATTGTAATTACCCCCGATGTTTGACTTCATAGCTGAAAACTTCAACGAGTTCCTCACCTATACTGGCTTTGCCAACGCTACGGCGGGGAATATCATCATGATAGTGGTGGGAGCCCTCTTCATCTACCTGGCCATCAAGAAGGACTTCGAGCCGCTGCTCCTTGTGCCCATCGGCTTAGGCATCATCCTCGGCAACATCCCCTTCCGTGGCGATGCCGGCTTGGAGATAGGCCTGTATGAGGACAACTCCGTGCTCAACATCTTCTATCAGGGTGTGCGTCAGGGCTGGTATCCGCCGCTCATCTTCCTCGGCATCGGCGCGATGACCGATTTCTCGGCGTTGCTGGCCAATCCGAAGCTGATGCTCATCGGCGCTGCCGCTCAGTTTGGCATCTTTGGTGCCTATATGATTGCTTTGGCCTTCGGCTTTGAGCCCAACCAGGCAGCAGGTATTGCCATCATTGGTGGTGCCGACGGTCCCACGGCCATTTTCCTCAGTTCGAAACTGAGTCCCAACCTCATGGGAGCCATCGCCGTCTGTGCCTACTCGTATATGGCTCTGGTGCCGCTGATTCAGCCGCCCATCATGCGCCTGCTCACCACGAAGAAGGAGCGCGTCATCAAGATGAAGCCCGGACGCGAGGTCAGTCAGACAGAGCGCATCCTCTTCCCCATCATCGGTCTGCTCATCACCACCTTCATCGTGCCCTCGGCATTGCCCCTGCTGGGTATGCTGTTCTTCGGCAACCTGCTGAAGGAGAGCGGCAAGACCACCCGTCTGGCCAAGACGGCTGGCAACGCCCTCAACGACATCGTCGTGGTGCTGCTGGGCCTTACCGTGGGCTGCTCTACGCAGGCCTCTGAGTTCCTCACGCTCAACACCGTGTTCATCTTCGCCATCGGCGCCTTTGCCTTCGCCATCGCCTCGGCATCGGGTGTGTGCTTCGTCAAGCTGATGAACCTCTTCCTGCCGAAGGACAAGAAAATCAATCCGCTCATCGGCAATGCCGGCGTCAGCGCCGTTCCTATGGCTGCCCGCATCAGTCACAACATGGGCCTTGAGTACGACCGCCACAACTTCCTGCTCATGCACGCTATGGGCCCCAACGTGGCTGGCGTCATCGGCTCGGCTGTGGCAGCTGGTGCCTTGCTTGGCTTCCTGTCGTAAGTAGAAAAAAAGACACTCAGACAAAACATAGACAACTTCTCGTCCCCAACAACCATGAAAAAGATAGCCATCTATACCCTTGCATCCGATTTGCACGATCCTAAACGAGTAGAAAACCTTGCAAAGGAATTCCTCGGCACCCTGCGTGTTGAATACGAGCTGAAAGGCGTCGACTTCTCCGACTTTGGCACCCATGCCCTCGATGTCATCTATATCTGCACGGGTGGCACAGAGGGAGTCTTCAAGGAGATGCTGCCCGATCTGCGTCGGCGCAGTTCCCGTCCCGTCTATCTCCTTGCTTCTGGCAAGAGCAACTCGCTGGCTGCCTCGATGGAGATCCTGTCCTATCTGCGCCAGCAGAACATCAATGGCGAGATTGTGCATGGCGACGAGGAGTACGTGAACTATCGCCTGAAGCTGCTCGAGCTGGCAGGCGAGGCAAAGCAGAAGCTCAACGGCAGCCGTTATGGCATCGTGGGCAAGCCCTCTGATTGGCTCATCGCCAGCCAAGCCGACCGCGCTGTGGTGAAAGAGCGCCTGGGCATCGACCTCATCGACATCTCCATCGAAGAGCTTTTCAACGACCTCCCCACCAATAAGAGCATCTATGCCGGTCTTGAGAAAATCATCGAGACCTATCAGCTGCAGGGCTTCACGCTGCGTTGCTTCGATCTCATCGAGCGTCTCAACGACACGGGCTGTCTGCCTCTGGCTCGCCTCAACGCTGCCGGCTATGTGGCAGGCTGCGAGGGCGATGTGCCGGCTATGCTCTCTATGGCCATCGTGCGCTCCCTGTTCGGAGTCTCAGGCTTCCTGGCCAATCCTGCCACCATCAACCCTGAGACGGGTGAGCTGCTCTTCGCCCATTGCACCATTCCCCTCGATATGGTGGAGCGCTATGAGCTGGACACCCACTTCGAGTCGGGCGTAGGTACTGGCGTGAGAGGCTTTATGAAGGAAGGCCCCGTCACCATCTTTAAGGTCTCTGGCGATCTGAAGCGTCACTTCATTGCCGAAGGCCGCCTGGTGATGAGCCTCGCCCTGCCCAACATGTGTCGCACACAGCAGGTCATCCAGCTGTCCGACCGCATGCAGGCCCACTATTTCCTCAGCGATCCCATCGGCAATCACCACATCGTCCTGCCCGGCCATCATCGCGACGAGCTGGAGGAATTGCTGAAATAAAGACAGGAGCTAGAGGAACTGCTGAAATAAAGACAGAAAAAGATACAGCTATGAAAAAATTGTTTCTTACGCTGGCCCTTGTAGCGCTGGCATGTGTTGGCAGAGCCAACGATGGTGTTTACTACGTGAGTGGCACCAATCTGGTGCCTGTACAGGAGAACCAGATCTCTATAACGAAGGAAGTGCTGACTATCGACATTGGCGATGACGGTTGTGCCCATGTCGACGTGTACTACGAACTGCTGAACAAGGGAAAGGCCCGTACCGTCACGATGGGCTTTGAGGCCAACCTGCCTTATATGACCGGCGATGATTTCTCGCCCAGAGGCATCCATCCCAGCATCAAGGACTTTACCGTGACGTTGAACGGCAATCAGCTGGGATATAAGAATGCGGTCATCATTGGCTCTACAGATGAGCAACCTTCAAATTTCTCGCCATTGGATATGCGCAAGTGGCATATTACCGACGATTCTGACGAGATGAGTACCTCGCTCACCAACGGTCGCGACACTATTTCGAACGTAGCCTATGGCTATTATTTCGATGCCCGTTTTGAGCCAGGCAAGTCGGTGGTACACCACACCTATACGTTCATCATGTCGAATGGTGTATATCGCAGTTTCGAGATTCCCTATTGGCTCACTCCTTGCACACGCTGGGCCAACCATCAGGTGGATGATTTCACCCTGCGTATACGTGCCGTGAATACCGCAAAGCATTTCTACCTCAATGATGACGTGTTCTCACGCCAGCCGTTCAAGGTCACCGAGGGTAGGGGAAAGGTGCGCACAGGCGAGGCCTATGACCAACACTATGCCGAGGTAACGCTGCGCAACGGTACTGTGGAATGTCATGTCACTAACTTCAGGCCGCAGGAGAACATGTATGTGCGCTCAGCCGACCTGGTGGCGATGACGGATGAGAATTTTGACATCGGCTCGTTCTATGATCGCGCAAGTAGCATCTATCCCACCGAGAACGTAGACTTCAAGGCTTGCTATGGTCGTGAACCTCGCAACGAAGAGGAGGTGCGCAAACTACATAAGCGCATCTGCCGTAACCTTCCCTATGCAAACCGCGGATATGTGTTTAACGACAGAAACCTGCAGCGCTATTTCAACTCGAAGTGGTGGTATATGCCCGATCCTGATTGGCAAATGTCTACCGAGGATTTCCAACGTACCGACAGACTGTTCATCGATGAATTGGGAAATGAAGAATCAGGGGCTGAAGAGTAGCCCCTGTTTTTTTTGTCTATGTGAGGGCTTGGAATGAAATAAGATATGACAAAGCGGTTGCCAAAGAATCCTGTGTGTTAAATAAACATAAATTTTTAGGTTGGCAAACGGGTGGTTATACAATAATTGATGGAAAAGCAGTACCTTTGCAGTCCGATTATTGGGGAGAGTCTTAGAATCCCCGCGGGCGTCGTGTAAATAGCGACTGTCTTTGGCCGGACAGCGTGGTTTGTGAATCGGCGTTCACACATATAAACTTTATAAAGTAAAAGAACTGTTTTTTAGTATTTTTTGAAGAAATGAACACTTTAAGTTACAAGACCGTCTCAATCAACAAAGAGACAGCCAAGAAGGAGTGGGTCGTTATTGACGCTACCGATCAGGTAGTGGGTCGCCTCGCTTCGAAGGTCGCCAAACTCATCCGCGGTAAGTATAAGCCCAGCTTCACTCCGCACGTCGACTGTGGCGACAACGTTATCATCATCAACGCAGCCAAGGTGAAGTTCACCGGCAACAAGGAAACCGATAAGGTTTACACCCGTTATACTGGCTATCCCGGCGGACAGCGTTTCAATACTCCCGCTGAGCTTCGCAAGAAGCCCTTCGGTGTAGAGCGCATCCTGAAGCACGCCGTGAAGGGCATGCTGCCCAAAGGCCCCCTCGGCCGTAGCCTGCTGAACAACCTGTACATCTATGATGGCACAGAGCACAAGCACGAGGCCCAGAAGCCCAAGGCTATCGATATCAACCAGTATAAGTAAGTTGAAAGTTAAAAGATCAAAGTTAAGAGATGGAAGTAATTAACGCAATAGGTCGTCGCAAGAGCTCAGTGGCTCGCGTTTACATGTCGGAAGGTACCGGCAAGATTACGATCAACAAGAAAGACTTAACCGAGTATTTCCCCTCAGCCATCCTGCAGTATGTGGTGAAGCAGCCGCTGAACCTGCTGGAGTGCGCCGAGAAGTACGACATCAAGGCTAACCTCGATGGTGGTGGTTTCACCGGTCAGAGCCAGGCCCTGCGTATGGCTATCGCCCGCGCACTGGTGAAGGCTAATGCCGAGGACAAGAAGAACCTGAAGACCCAGGGATTCCTCACACGTGACAGCCGCGAGGTAGAGCGCAAGAAGCCCGGTCAGCCCAAGGCACGTCGTCGCTTCCAGTTCAGCAAGCGTTAATATCTGCTGGACGAGTTTAGTATCTAAACCAGGGGGATTCATCATCAGGGTGACTGCCTTCTGGCTGATTCTAAAGCGAAAGAATTAAAAAGAAAGTAAACACATTATTTAAAAAGAAAGCAAACAATGGCAAGAACAAATTTTGACCAGCTGCTGCAGGCCGGCTGCCACTTCGGCCACCTGAAGCGCAAGTGGTGCCCCGCTATGGCTCCCTACATCTACTGCGAGCGCAACGGCATCCATATCATCGACCTCCACAAGACCGTCGTGAAGATTGACGACGCTGCCGAGGCCCTGAAGAACATCGCCCGCCAGGGCAAGAAAATCCTCTTCGTAGGTACTAAGAAACAGACCAAGGAAGTGATTGCCGAGAAGGCAACCAGCATCAATATGCCTTACGTCATCGAGCGTTGGCCTGGTGGCATGCTCACCAACTTCCCCACCATCCGCAAGGCTGTGAAGAAGATGGCCAACATCGACAAGCTGATGAGCGACGGCACCTTCGGCAACTTGTCGAAGCGTGAGCTCCTGCAGGTGACTCGCCAGCGCGCCAAGCTGGAGAAGAACCTCGGCTCTATCGTCGACCTCACCCGTCTGCCCAGCGCTCTCTTCGTCGTCGACGTGATGAAGGAGAACAACGCTGTGCGCGAGGCCAACCGTCTGGGTATCCCCGTGTTCGGTATCGTCGATACCAACAGCGATCCCTCGAATGTGGACTTCGTTATCCCCGCCAACGATGACGCCAAGGACAGCGTGGAGGTGATCCTCAATGCTTGTTGCGCTGCTATCCTCGAGGGTATCGAGGAGCGCAAGGCTGAGAAGGCTGATGAGAAGGCTGCTGAGGCTCAGGATGCCGCTGAGGCTGAGGAAGTGAAGCCCCGTCGTGCTGCCGGTGCTCGCCGCGCCCGCAAGGAAGAGGCTGCTCCTGCCGCTGAGGCTCCCGTTGCTGAAGCTCCCGCTGCCGAGGAAGAGGCTCCCGCCGCTGAGTAATTTTAATTGTAAAGTGTAAATCTGTAAATTGTAAATAAAAATGGCTATTTCAATTGACGATATCAAAAAGCTTCGCGCTATGACCGGTGCCGGTCTGGCCGATGTGAAGAAGGCACTCACCGAGGCCGAGGGCGACTTCGACCGTGCTAAGGAACTGCTCCGCGAGCGCGGACTGGCCATCGCTGCCAAGCGTTCTGACCGCGAGACCTCCAATGGTTGCGTGCTTGTGAAGAAGGTGGACGGCTTTGCTGCCATGATTGCCCTGAAGTGCGAGACCGACTTCGTGGCCAATGGTGCTGACTTCATTGCCCTGACCCAGAGTATCCTCGACGCCGCTCTGGCTGCTAAGAGCAAGACCCTCGACGAGGTGAAGGAACTGGAAGTCAACGGACAGAAGGCTCAGGAGGCTGTTACCCAGCGTTCTGGCATCACCGGTGAGAAGATGGAGCTCGACGGCTACCTCACTCTCGAGGGCGACAACGTTGAGGTCTATGACCACATGGGCAAGCACATGCTCTGCACAATGGTGCAGCTGAACAAGGAGAACGCCGAGGTGGGCCACAAGCTGGCCATGCAGGTGGCTGCCATGAAGCCCATCGCACTCGACGCCGACAGCATCGACCCGAAGATCCTCGACGAGGAGTACAAGACCGCCGTTGAGAAGTCGAAGCTCGAGCAGGTTCAGAAGTTTGTCGACATGAAGCTGAACAAGGCTGGCATCAACCCCGCCCACGTCGACAGCGAGGACCACATCGAGAGCAACACCGCCAAGGGCTGGATCACGAAGGAGCAGGCCGACGAGGCTCGCAAGATCATCGCCGAGGCTAAGGTTGAGGGCGAGGCCCAGCTCAAGATGCCTATGATTGAGGGCATTGCTAAGGGTCGCGTTCAGAAGTTCAAGAAGGAGAGCTGCCTGGTTGACCAGGAGTTCCAGTTCGGCGACGGCGACAAGGCCAATGTGGCTGAGTGGCTGAAGAAGCAGGACAAGGAACTGAAGATTACTGCCTTCCGTCGCTTCACCCTTGTAGCTGAGTAATCTACACATTATTAATTATTACAGACGTCTGCTCTCGAAAGGGGCAGACGTCTCCTTTCAAGAAAGTATGAACTACGAAGAATTGGTAAACTCTCAGGAAAGTATGGCTGCTCGCCGCGAGCCCATGCCTTTCGGTTTTTTCTATCGCAAACAGATAGACCGTAAATATCGCTATGTGGTCGAGCTGCGCCCTGATCTGACCGACAGCCTTTTCTTCGGCGAGGGGTTGCACAAGGACTATCAGGCGGTAAAGGAGATTGACGACGCCCGTCAACTCAAATACGAGCTACACGAGGATAGTGGCGGCATCTACGAGATTGAGCTGCATACAGGCAGCTATCTGACTCTCGCCCAGCTGCTGAGCTCACAGCCTTCCATCGTGGCTAAGAAGGGCTTTGTCAGTAGTACCATCGAGGCCTTGATGGACATTACCGAGCAGCTGCACGAGCGCGGCATCTACCAATTGTGCTACTCGCCGCAGATGATTTTTGTCCGTAAAGGCGAAAACAAGCCGATGCTGCTCTGTCACGGCTCATCGTTCCTCAACATGAAGGAACAGCGCCTGCTTTACAAAGACTTTGAGAACGACGTAGCTCCCGAGGTTCTTGACGAGGCCAAGGCCGATGAGCGCAGCGATGTCTATGCCTTGGGCCGTTTCATCGAGCACTTGCATGAGTTTAGCGAGATGGGATATGAGTACAAGGGCGTGGTGAAAAAAGCTACTTCCGAAGACCCCGACAAGCGCTATTCCACGGTGCATGAGATGCGCAGCGCCATCAGCTTCAAGCGCAACAAGCGCCGTTCACTCTGGCTTATGCTGGGTGCCTGTGCTGTCGTGGCATTGATCGTGGCCGTTTTCTTCGGCCTTATCCGCGAGCCAAGTACCGTAGAGTTCATCGACGACAATGGCATTAAGGTGAATGACCATTATCGTGATGCCGAATACAATCCCTCTCTAGCAATGCCAAACGATGATGATCCTTATGCCGAGACCAATGCCTATAATACCTATTATGACATTGAGAATGCGCCTTTCTTGGACTCCATTGCACCCATGACCGACGAAGAAGTGAAGATGCTCTCCGATTCCATCAAGGTCAACGAACAGCTCAATTCCATCTTCCGCCGTCGTTTCGAGGAGAAAGCTAGAACGAGTCTTGGTTCCATCTATGGTGCAGGGCAAAGTGGCTCGTCAGAGAATGACTATATCGCAAATAGCGAGAAAGTGATGGACGAGCTCTACGACTATGCCGGAGAGCTGAGCCAGCAGACAGGACTTGGTATTGACGACGCCAACAGCATGGCTTCGCAGATTATTTCCAAACTACAGTCTGAGATGCAGCAAAGCGTCAGGCATAGTGGCGTAAACACCAAGCCTTCAGAGTAGTAATCCCTCTCACCCTTTCTCTTTTAACCCCTTAACCTTTAAACCTTACAAAAGTGCGAAGCAGAACAGACAACTGGTTTGAATGTAAAATCAGATACGATAAGACGATGGACGACGGCCTGCAGAAGAAAGTGACTGAGGCCTATGTCGTCGATGCCCTCTCCTTTACCGAGGCCGAGAAGCGCATCATGGAAGAGGTGTCGTCATATATCAGCGGCATGTTTGAGGTCACTGACATCAAGCGCGCCACCTACAGGGAGATCTTCTTCAGCGACGAAGCTACGGCCGACCGCTGGTACAAGGCCAAGCTGCAGTTCATCACCATCGACGAGAAGACCGAGAAGGAGAAGCGCTCCAACATCAACTACCTGGTGCAGGCCGGCACGCTGAACGGCGCCGTGAAGAATATCGATGAAGTGATGGGCGGCGGCATGATGGACTATGTCATTGCATCAGTAGCCGAGACCACCCTCATGGATGTCTTCGAATACAAGGCAGCTGCGAAGACGAACGCCCAGAAGGACGAGCAGGACATCCCTGAAGCTGAGTCATAACACAATCCGCAAAGATGTTCCCCGTTAAGGAAAACCTGCGCCGCGTGCTTGACAGCCTGCCTGAGGGCGTCCGCCTGGTAGCCATCAGCAAGTATCATCCCGCCGAATACATCATGGCCGCTTACGATGAGGGCCAGCGTGTGTTCGGCGAGAGCCACGAGCAGGAGCTGCGCCAGAAGCACGAGCAATTGCCAAAGGACATCGAGTGGCATTTCATCGGACATCTGCAGACCAACAAGGTGAAGTACATCGTGCCCTATATCACGATGATCCAGTCGGTCGACTCCCTCAAGCTCCTGCGTGAGATAGAGAAACAGGCCGAGAAGTCGGGTAGGGTGGTGAAGGTGCTCCTGGAACTGCACATCGCCGAGGAAGCCACGAAATACGGCCTCACTCCCGATGCCCTGCGCCAGCTGCTCAGCGACGGCAAGTGGCGTCAGATGAGCCATGTGCGCATCTGCGGCCTGATGATGATGGCATCAAACGTGGATGACGAGCAGCAGATAGCCTCCGAGTTCGAGACAGGCCGCCGTCTCTTCGACGAGGTGAAACAGCAGTTCTTTGCTTCCGACGACGCCTTCTGCGAGCGTTCCTGGGGTATGAGTGCCGACTTCCCCATTGCCGTCACTCACGGCTCTACGATGGTGCGCATCGGCACCGACATCTTTGGTCCAAGGGTGTATTGACATTGCAAAACAAGCTAAATACGGCTTCTTGACTGAAAAATCATTTGTCGATAGCTTGATTTAAAATCATCTCCTACTACATTTGTTAATATTTTACAATAAGTGATTTGTTATCATTTATTTACGTTAATATTTTCTCGTTTTTTCTCCTACTAATCCTCTACAAAAATCCTACCAATCTCCTACGTTTTTCCATATTCCATCTATTTTGACTGCCCTTAACTATGTAATCTGTATTCTGGTGTGCAAAATTTATCTAACGCCCCAAAATACCTGTCCAACGCAATAAAAACAATCTCAATATCCTAAATTATTATCTCAAAAACCAATAATAAGGGTTTAAGGAATGGTTGCTGAGCGTAGAAATTCGTCCCATTGCTGCTGATAACCATTGAATACATTGAGATCAACCTCAGTAGCAAAACCTGAGACCCGGCCGTCGCCGCTAAGCTGCCAGATGTCGTGATGCAAGTCGGGACGGAACTCGCCATAACGGGCAACCCAGTAGCGGTAGCCGTTTTTGATGTCGGGCGCAAAGGGCAGGTAGTTGTAGGCAAAGTTCTGGTTGATGTAGAGAATGGGCTTAGTGTGCGTTTTCTCCTCAACGATGCGCAGCCACCTGCGGATATAGTCAAAGAGCACGATTGGACCGCCCATCTCGTCTATCTGCTTGTTGGAGGGCTCGATATCGAGCATCGGCGGCAGGTCTCCGCTACGGAAACGGGTGTTCTGCAGATAGTGGCGTGCCTGTTCCTCTGGCGACGTACGGGTGGAGAGGAAATGATAGGCACCTACGTGCATACCTCTATGTCGTACCGCAGCATCGTCGTCGTTGTAGTATTTGTTCTGAATGGTCACACCCTCGGTGCTTTTGATGTATACGAACTGCACAGGATAATCCAGCTTGTCGAGTACGCGGTCAGCGCTGATGCGGCGTCCCAGATGTGTGAAGTGGTTGCCTCCCCAGCTGACGGGATAGCGGCGGCGGCCTTTTTCATGTTGATAGCGGGAGATGTCAATGCCGTATATGCGGTCGGCATGGTAGTTCATGCGCTCTCCGCGATATTGTCCGCGCAGCCATTCGCCCATGCGCAGATGCTCAGAGCCTATGCTCAGGCCAAGTCCCTCACGCTGGTCGTGTGCCCAAGGCCCTTCGGTATAGGTGCCGTCGGCAGAACGATAGAAACCATTGCCGGAGGCCTCTGCCCAACGGTTCATCGTGCCTGCAAAGACACCAGCGGAGTCGATACGAAGGCCGCTGACGAGTACGCTGTCCTGCAACGTCCCGATGACGAGACGTCCCAGTTCGTCACGCATCAGCCGTTTGCCTTCGTGATGTTTCAGTAGTGTGTGGATGGTGACAAGCCCCTGCGGCAGATAATGCCGTATGGAAGAATCGCCTCGTTCGGCATAGCTGATCACCCAGTCGAAGCCTGTGTCGCGTGCATCGTGGCGATCGAGGTAGTATTTCAGCTCTGTGGCTATCAGCTGCCGCCTCATAGCCGATGCCTTGCTGCTTTGGGCCAGCAGCTCCTGACGTAGCACATAGCGGTCGGCGTGTAAGGAGGCATCCCCTTTACCCGTGCAGCTGAGTAGCGTTGTAGCTAGGATGATATGTAGCAGGTAACGCATCCTTCACTCCTCATCATCGTGATGCTCGTCCCAGTAGAGCAACGCCTTAAGGAACGTCTCGTTAGGATTGTTGCGGAACTGTTTTTCGCGATAGGCCACGATGGTCATGTACACCATATAAATCAACATGCAAAGCATGAAGGCGACTGCGTAGGACTCCCACTTCATCTTGCTGAGAAACAAGCTGAAACAGGCCAGGGTTAAAAGAAATACAGCACCGAGGATGAGCATACGGCGATTGCGCCAGGTATCCTTGAAGTCCTCTAGTTTCTGTTTTTTCTCAAGATAGGCCTCGAACGCCTCTTCGGTGGTACCGTAGTTCTCGATATGGGGCAGGGTAGGGTCGTCCTTGTGGTCGCTGCGGATATCCCAGATGCGGCTTTGCAGCGACTCCAAGTCAACGTGTTCTATGTATGAGCGGTCTATTTGGAACATAATCTTAATGATTTGAGGAGATGTATAATGATTAGAGTGTTCCCTTGGTTGAGGGCAGTTGATAGCGATAGACATCGCGGCGAATGGCCTGACGGAGGCTGCGGGCGAGTGCCTTGAAGATGGCCTCAATCTTGTGGTGTTCGTTTTGTCCGTCGGCGTGGATGTAAAGGTTCATCAATGCAGCGTCGCTCAGGCTCTTAAAGAAATGGAAGAACATCTCCGTGGGCATATCGCCTATCTTTTCACGATGGAACTCTGTTTCCCAAATGAGCCAGGGACGTCCGCCGAAGTCAAGGCATACATGCGCCTGACAGTCGTCCATAGGCAGCGAGAAGCCGTAGCGCTCGATGCCTCGCTTTGAGCCAAGTGCCTGACGTAGACACTCGCCCAGGGCTAGGGCTGTGTCCTCGATGGTGTGGTGTTCATCGACGTTGAGGTCACCTTTGACGCTGATATCGAGGTCGATGCCCCCGTGACGTCCAATCTGCTCGAGCATGTGGTCGAAGAAGCCAAGACCGGTCTCAATATGGCAGGTTCCTGTGCCGTCGAGAGCGAGGCTGACGGCAATATCAGTCTCTTTCGTGGTGCGTCGAACGCTGGCGCGGCGCTCTCCGTCGATGATGGTCTCGGCAGCCTGTTGCCAACCGATGTTTTCGTCTAGGATAATTGCCTTGCAGCCGATATTATGGGCCAACTGGCGGTCGGTGTCGCGGTCACCGATGACGTAGCTGCCGGCTATATCGTAGTGTTCCGTGTCGTCCATGTATTTCTGCACCATCCCCGTGCCGGGTTTGCGGGTAGGGGCGTTGTCCTCAGGGAAGTGAGGGTCAATGAGGATGTCATCGAAGTGGATTCCCTCTCCTTCCAAGGCCTGCAGGATGAAATTCTGAGATGGCCAAAAGGTTTCTTCAGGGAATACAGCTGTGCCCAATCCATCCTGATTGCTCACCATCACAAGCTTGTAGTCGGTACGCTCGGCAATAAGTCCCAGCCAGCGGAACACGCCAGGCTTGAAGCGGATTTTCTCCAAGGCGTCCACCTGCTCGTCGAGTGGCTCTTCTACCAATGTGCCGTCGCGGTCGATAAATAGTATTTTCTGCTTCATCTTTTTCAACTATTATTCAGCATTTTACTTTTTCACCTTTTCAACTTTTCCGTTTCCCCAGAGATAGTAGAGGGGAAAGAGCGTGGTCAGGTGAATGTATGCCTGCAGCAATCCGCAGACAGCAAAGGTGGCGAAGTTTATTGCAAAAAGGTTCTCAGGCATTTCAACGGCGTCGCCTGCAGCTCGGCCGGTTGAAGCCTCGATATTGGCAATGGTCATCACTACGGCAGGAAGCATAAAGAGCATTGTCGTCACCAAAACCACCAACAGCATGATCAAGCAGACGCTAAGAAGCCTACCTGGCTGACGGCGCAATACCGACCAAAGCATCTTTGGCAGACGCACAATGCTGCGCAGGGTGAGTTTCCAAGGCCAGCGACCCCACCAATGGCGCGGAGCGCTAATGGCATCGGTCTCAGCATGTTGCTGTAATGGCGCCACGCCTCCCGCAACAGCTAAGAGAATAGCGGCAATGACAAACAGCAGGATGCTGCCTATCCAAGGTAGCAGCTCTGAAGAGAGCGAACGGTGCTCCATCAGTAGCGGCAGAATATTGGTGAAGAAGACGGCCATTGTGAAGCCGAATGCAAGAGCATAGAACACGGCGTGAATCCACGAGGATTGCAGCAGACGTGAGAAATATCTGCCAAAGAGCCTGTAACCGTCGCTCAGCACAGCCTGGATACTGCGTGAGCGGTCTAGCGAAAGTTCATTCTTTTCCATTGTCTTTTCGCAATTTTGGATGCAAAGGTACGAATAAGCGAGCGAAAAGCAAAAGAAAAAATGCTTTTTTCTTGCGGCTATATAAATAATTGTGTACCTTTGCGCTCAAATTTAGAAAACTAGAAATTGTTATGGAGTTTACAGCTAAGCAAATAGCCGAATTAATTGGCGGACGCGTCGAGGGCAACGAGAATATTGCCGTCAGCACTTTTGCCAAGATTGAGGAAGGCAAGAAAGGAGCCATTTCGTTCCTGTCGAATCCCAAATACACACATTTCTTATATGACACAGAATCGAGCATCGTTTTGGTGAATGATGATTTGGAGCTGGAGCATCCAGTCAGCGCCACGTTGATTCGTGTGAAGAACGCCTATGAGGCAGTAGCCCGCCTGCTGCAGCTATATGAGCAGATGAAACCTCGCAAGAAGGGCATCGACCCCACGGCCTCCATCGCAGCTTCGGCCTCCATCGGCAAGGACGTCTATATCGGTGCCTTTGCTGTGATAGGCGAGGGGAGTGTCATCGGCGACGGTACACAGATTTATCCACATACCGTCATTGGTGATGGTGTGAAGGTAGGCGAGGGATGTCTTCTCTACCCGCATATCACTATCTATCAGGGATGTTGTCTAGGCAATCGCGTCACCGTTCATGCTGGCAGCGTCATCGGAGCCGACGGCTTCGGCTTTGCTCCCAATACTGAGGGCTACGATAAGATTCCACAGATAGGCATTGTCATTATTGAGGATGATGTGGAGATTGGAGCTAACACTTGCATCGACCGTTCAACAATGGGACAGACCATTATCCATCGCGGCGTGAAGCTCGACAACCTCATCCAAGTGGCACACAACTGCGAGATTGGAGAGAATACGGTGATGTCGGCACAGGTTGGAATGGCTGGCTCGACAAAGATTGGCAGCTGGTGTATGGTGGGTGGCCAAGCTGGTTTTGCAGGACATATTCAGGTGGCTGACAAGACCTTCGTTGGCGCCCAATGCGGTGTCATCGGTAATACGAAGGGTAATGGTGAACAACTTATAGGCTCACCTGCTATGGATCCGCGCCAGTTCTTTAAGTCGATGGCCGTAGTTCGCAAATTGCCAGATATTTACAGAGAACTGAACGATTTGAAAAAGCAGGTGGCTGAGCTGTCGTCGAAAGAGTAATAGATGACTGAGCAGGAACGCCTCTTCCGCAAAATCAACGAGCGCTTTGTCAAGGCCTTTGCCGCCTATCAGTTGCTCGAGGACGACGACCATATCCTCGTAGGACTGTCAGGCGGCAAAGATTCTTTATTGCTTACTGAGCTCTTGGCCAAACGCGCCCGCATCCAGCATCCGCGTTTTCAGATAGAAGCTGTTCACGTGCGCATGGAGAATATCCGTTATGAGACGGACGCCACCTATTTGCAGAAATTCTGCGACGAGCTTGGCATTCCCCTGCACCTTGTCACTACCAATTTTGAAGAGGATATCAGAAAAGCTCAACTCTCTGCTCACAAATCAGGAATCAAACCCAAGCCGCCCTGTTTTCTCTGCTCATGGAACCGCCGCAAGCAGCTCTTTAATCTTGCCCAGGTATTAGGCTGCAACAAAATTGCCCTGGGGCATCATCAGGATGACTTGCTGCACACCACCCTGATGAATCTGCTTTATCAGGGACGCTTCGGCACGATGCCAGCTCGCCTGAAGATGAAAAAGATGCCCCTGCAAATCATCCGTCCGCTCTGCCTGGTGCCTGAGCAGATGATTCGCCAATACGCTGAAATGATGCATTATCAGAAATTGGTCAAGCTATGTCCTTACGAGCAGGAAACCAATCGCGCCACCGCCAGACGCCTCTTTGAACAGGCCGAGCAAGACAATCCTGAAGTGCGTTTCTCATTATGGAATGCGTTGGAGAGAGACGGGAAACTGATAGAGGAGTATTAAAAAAATCTTAATTCTTTGCTGTTAGAATAACAACTTCCGACATTTTTTCGTATCTTTGGCTTTTCAAAAGGAAATGAAGCGTAAGATACGATGAAGTATTACATTTGTCTCACCTTGACTTTGCTGCTTTCGCTCAGCGTCTCTGCTCAGCGAAACAGTAGTGGTAGGGCTACTAAGACGCAGAAGGTGAAAGAGCCTATTGAAGACCCTCGCATCACACAGATGTTGAACTCTGTGCAGCAGGTGGTGTTCATCGACAGTATGGTAGTTGATGCCGATAATTATATGAGCTATATTCCTCTGTCGCCTTACAGCGGCAAGCTGACCCAGCAAGCTGGACAGGGTGGAACCTTCACAAACGAGATGGGCGATCGTCGGCTGTCTACTGTTATCAAAGACTCTATTACAACCATCGCCAACAGCGACTTCATTGCCAACCGTTGGACACAGCCACAACCCATCATAGGTATTGGTGATAATGCGGCTGCTAATCCTTTCCTCATGCCAGATGGCATTACCCTCTATTATGCACAAAAAGGAGAGAAGAGCATCGGCGGATATGACATCTATCTTACGCGCTATAATAGTGAACGCGGCTCGTTCCTTAAACCGGAGAATCTAGGGATGCCCTTCGCATCAGAGGCCAACGATCTGTTCTATGCCATCGACGAATTCAACCAGTTGGGTTATTTCGTCACAGACCGCCGCCAGCCTGAAGGCAAGGTGTGCATCTATGTGTTCATCCCCAAAGAGACGCGTCGTACCTATCAGCCTGAAGCTTATAGTAATGAGCAACTGCGTCGCTTAGCCGCCATCAGTAGCATTGCTGACACGTGGACGAGTGATGCTGTCCAACGGCAGGAAGCGATGGCTCGTCTGGAAAATGCCCGTACCAGAGGAGGATTAGGACAGTCGGTCGAACGCAGCGTTCAGCAATCAGATTTGGATATGCTCAAGCATCAGGCTGATGTGTTGGAGAAGGCCCTTACCCTTACTCGCAATAGCTATGCTGTTGCATCTGATAGCGAGCGCCAAAAGATGCGTGACGAGATACTTCGTAACGAACAACAGCTGGAATTGTTGCAATTAGAAATCAGGAATAAAGAGAAACAAATACCTTACAATAGTAATAACTAAATCCTTTAAAGCTATGGCAGAAAAGTATTTTGCTCCTTCTGAGCTGATTATCAACGAGGATGGTTCTTGCTTCCACCTCCATCTGAAACCCGAATTTCTGGCCGACAAGGTTATCCTAGTTGGCGATCCTGCCCGTGTCAATACCGTTGCAGACCACTTTGACGAGAAGGAGTGCGACGTGCAGAGCCGCGAGTTCCACACCATCACCGGCTCATACAAGGGCAAGCGCATTACTGTGCAGAGTCATGGCATTGGCTGCGACAACATCGACATTGTGGTGAACGAGCTTGACACTTTGGCCAATATTGATTACAAGACACGCACATTGAAAAAGGACTTCCGCCAGCTTACGATGGTGCGTATCGGCACCTGTGGCGGTCTACAGCCCTTCACGCCCACAGGCACATTCATCGCATCTGTGAAGAGTATCGGCTTCGACGGCCTGATCAACTACTATGCAGGACGTAACGAGTGCTGCGACCTGAAGTTGGAGGAGGCTTTCAAGGAGCATATGCAATGGGATCCCATCAAGGGCGCACCCTATGTGGCTACTGCTGACCCTGACCTCATCAATCAAGTGGCTGGTGAAGATATGGTGCGAGGAATCACCATTTCTTGTGGCGGTTTCTACGGGCCTCAGGGACGAGAGCTGCGTTTGCCGCTGGCCGATCCGAAGCAAAATGAAAAAGTGGAGAGTTTTGAGTATGAGGGCTTGAAGGTGTGCAACTTCGAGATGGAGTCATCTGCAGTTGCCGGCCTGGCTTCGATGATGGGCCATAGAGCTATGACCTGCTGCATGGTTATTGCCAACCGCTACGCCCAGGAGATGAACACAAATTACAAGAACTCCATCGACACCCTCATCCAGAAGGTGCTCGACCGTATCTAAAGTCCAGTATGCTACGATAGCATCGCAGCTAAAGCTATGGTTTCTTTCGCAAGCGACTACAACAACGGCGCTCACCCTTTGGTACTCCAACATCTTGTTGACACCAACAAGGAGCGCAGCGAATCTTATGGAGACGACATCTGGAGCCGACATGCCAGGGAGAAAATCCGTTTGGCATGTCAATGCCCCGATGCCGACATCTTTTTCCTTGTAGGCGGCACTCAGACCAACGCAACCGTAATCGACGGTGTGCTAACGGGCTATGAGGGTGTCATCGCCGTTGGCACAGGGCATATCAATGTGCATGAGTCGGGCGCCATCGAGGCAAACGGTCATAAAATCATCACTCTACCTTCGCACGACGGGAAAATGTGGGCCAGCGACCTAGAGCAGTTTCATTCATCTTTCTTTGCAGACCCAGTCTATGAGCACATGGTCATCCCTGGCATCGTCTACATCACCCTTCCTACCGAGCTTGGCACGATGTACAGCGCAGCTGAGATTGCACAGTTGCACGAGCTGTGTCGAGCCTATGAAGTGCCCTTGTTTATCGACGGTGCACGCTTGGGCTATGGGCTGATGAGCGACGAGTGCGACTTCGACCTGCCTTGGTTGGCTCGCCATTGTGACGTCTTCTATATCGGTGGCACCAAAATAGGCGCACTATGTGGCGAAGCTGTAGTATTCCCCAAGCTGCCCTATACTGCCATTGACGGCCAAACGACAGTAGTGAAGGGTGCACCACGTCATTTCTTCAACATTATCAAACAGCATGGGGCCCTGTTGGCAAAGAGCCGTTTGGCTGGTGTTCAGTTCGATGCACTCTTTACTGACGGTCTCTATTTCAGCATCTCCCGTCATGCTATTGATATGGCCCTTCGAATGAGACAACTATTCCTCAATGCAGGCATCACCGTCAGACCTTCATCTACCAACCAGCAATTTGTCGTGCTGGAAAAACTACAGATGGAGCAGCTGAAACGCTCTGTAGACTTTGAGACGTGGGAGCCTTTGGACGATAGCCACGTGTTGTGCCGTTTCGTCACCAGTTGGGCCACTACAGAGGATGACCTTTCTGCCCTTGCTGCCGCTCTCCAATCGCTATGAACGACATTTCTCTTGCCACGCACCTCTCACCCCTAACCGCTAAAGAGGACACCATCTGCGCTCTTGCCACAGCCCCAGGTGGTGCCCTCGGCATCATTCGAATCTCAGGTCCTGAAGCCTTCTCTGCCGTTAGTTCCATTTGTTTAGTTAACTGCGGTTCAGTCGCAGCCAATACCATTCACTACACTCACATTATTAATAGTGAAGGCGAGACGATAGACGATGTGATGGTCAGCATTTTCCGCGCTCCTCACAGCTATACTGCTGAAGACAGCGTGGAAATATCTTGTCACGGCTCACACTACATCTTAAACAAGGTGTTGGATTTGCTCGTGCAGAACGGTTGCCGTATGGCTTGTCCTGGCGAGTTCACCATGCGTGCCTACCTCAACGGCAAAATGGATCTTTCTCAAGCCGAGGCAGTAGCCGACCTCATTGCCTCTACAAATCGCGCTACCCACCAGATGGCCATGAGCCAACTAAAAGGTCACTTTTCTTCCGAATTGAAGAAACTCCGCGACCAGCTGCTTCAACTCACTTCCTTATTGGAACTTGAGCTTGATTTCTCTGATCACGAAGACCTTGAGTTTGCCGACCGTTCGGAACTTTTAACGCTTGCCAGCAGAATCAATGCCCGAATCCTGCAACTCGCGAATTCTTTTGAGACCAGTCAAGCACTCCGTTATGGAATTCCTGTCGCTATTATAGGCAAGACAAATGTTGGTAAGTCAACCCTCCTCAATCGTCTTTTAGGCGATGACCGCGCTATCGTCTCCGATATACACGGTACGACTCGTGATACTATTGAAGATACCATAGAAATCAACGGCATCCAATTCCGCTTCATTGATACGGCCGGTCTACGCCAGACTTCCGACGAAATAGAGAAAATTGGCATTGAGCGGACTCTGCAAAAGATCAAAGATGCCCGTGTTGTCATCTGGATGCTTGATGCCCCGCCATCAGACGAGGAGTGCGACGAAATGCTAAATATGATAAAAGGCAAGGAGCGTATTATTGTACACAACAAGGCGGATCTTGTTGATATGAACACGTTCAATCCATATATAGTACCCTTGCTAATGATGAGTGCCAAAAAGGGTATTGGAATTGATAGGCTCAAAGAGCATATATATGAAGCTGCCCAGCGCCTCGGATTATCTGGAAATGAAATCATTGTGACCAATGCCCGCCACTATGATGCCTTACTCCGTTCCCACGAGAGTATTGTACGCGTCATTGATGGCTTGCACAACAATCTAAGTGGAGATTTGCTTTCCGAAGACCTCCGCATAACTCTCGATACACTCGCCGAAATAACTGGCGGTCAGATTACTCCCCAGGATACACTCAATAACATCTTTTCCCACTTCTGCGTGGGAAAGTGAACATTCATCGTGGGCAAGTAGAACGTATAGCTATTCTGAAAGCATCTGCAGGAATTCATCCTCAGAGACGATGCGGATGCCGAGCTTCTGGGCCTTCTCCAGTTTGGAGGGGCCCATATTATCTCCTGCAAGGATGAAGGAGGTCTTGCCGCTGATGCTGCCCACGTTCTTGCCGCCGTTCTGCTCGATGATCAACTTGTACTCGTCGCGTGAGTGGTGTTGGAAGACGCCGCTGATGACGATGCTCTGACCATTGAGGCGGTCGCTCTGCTGCGCCGTCTGCTCTGCGGAGAGGGCAAACTGCAGGCCGTAGCCGCGCAGGCGCTCGACAATCTCCCTGTTCTGCTCGTTGTGGAAATAGCTGATGATGCTCTTCGCCATCACCTCGCCGATGCCGTCCACCTCCTGAAGCTCTTCCAGCCCTGCGGCCATCAGCGCGTCCATTGTCTTGAAATGACGTGCCAGGAGGCGGGCGCTGGTCTCACCCACGAAACGGATGCCAAGAGCGAAGACGACACGCTCGAAGGGCACCTCGCACGACTTTCTGATGCCGTTGACAATCTTCTGTGCCGACTTGGTGCGCGAGCCGTCGCCGTTGATTTGCTGCACGTCTATGTCGTAGAGGTCGGCTACGTTGTGGATGAGTCCGCGACGAAAATACTCGTCGACCGTCTCCGGCCCCAGCGAGTCGATGTTCATGGCCTTGCGCGAGATGAAGTGCTCGATGCGGCCTTTGATCTGTGGCGGGCAGCCTGCATCGTTGGGACAATACCAAGCTGATGAGAGTTGAGAGTTGAGAGTT
>JAGAAJ010000052.1 GCA_017615355.1 Prevotella sp. | reverse complement strand
GAGCCCCAGAATCCCTCTCTTCGTGTGATTGCTGAGGACTTGACCGCTGGTGAAAAGGGAGACTTCGACTTCAACGATGTGGTGTTCGACGCAGAATATATTGATGCCAATAAGGTCAAGGTCACCATTTATGCCGCTGGCGGTACACTGCCTCTGACAGTTGCTGGTAATGAGGTCCACGCTCTGTTCAAGGCAGCCAACCCTGATGCTACGACCGATCAGGGCGGCGAGATTAACACGATGACCATGATTAACACCAACGCTAGATTCGTTAGTCTTAAGGTGGGTTCCAGCAGCGCTGAACTGCCCAACAAGCCTGTGTTCTACATCACCGACCAGACTTGGAATAGCGATGCTAATCTGTTTGCAGCAGATGTTCGTGACAAAATTAAGATTATAGTCACGAAAACTGGTGTAGATGGCAACGAATACCCATTAGAGTTGACTGCCGATCAGGGCAAGACTCCTGGTAAGGTTGGTGTGGGCACCACCTATCAGTGGAAGAACGAGAGAGAATACATTGGCGACGAATTCAAGAAGTTCGTTACCGATCCAGGTAACACCATGTGGTGGCAAAAGTAAGTGAAACATCAAATACTCACATAATTTAATTAAGCCGGGAGGGGCGTCCATGCGAATGGCCGCCCCTCTTTTCAAAAGGGGTAAGTGAGGAGTAGTATTAATAAGGTATAGAACAATCAATAAATGGTACTGAATTACATCTGGATAGCGTTTATCGTCGTGGCTTTCGTCATCGGCCTGGTGAAGCTGGCCTTCTTTGGCGACTACGAGGTGTTTCCTGCGATGAAGGACATGCTCTTCGGTCAGGCTGAGACGGCATTTGAGATTTCCTTAGGTCTCACGGGTATGTTGTCGCTGTGGCTCGGCGTGATGAAAGTGGGCGAGCGCGGCGGCGTGGTGAACGCACTGGCTCGGCTACTCAGTCCTGTCTTCCAGAAACTTTTCCCACAGATTCCGAAGGGCCACCCCGTCACCGGCAGCATCTTCATGAACCTGTCTGCAAACATGCTGGGCCTCGACAACGCCGCCACGCCGATGGGCCTGAAGGCGATGGAGCAGATGCAGGAGATTGAAAATGAGAAAATTGAAAAACTGAAGAAAGAAAAAGGGCTGAGCGACACAGAGACGACGAGGATGCGAGAGACGGCCAGCAACTCGATGATCATGTTCCTCGTGCTGAACACCAGCGGCCTCACGCTCATCCCTGTTAGCATCCTCGTCTACCGTGCACAGCAACATGCCGCACAGCCAACTGATGTCTTCGTACCCATCCTCCTTGCCACGTTTTTCTCAACGATGGCGGGTATTATCATTACCTCTCTTTATCAGCGCATCAACCTGTTGAACCGCACACTTATCCTCGCCCTTGGCGGCATGTGCGTGGCAGTAGCCGCATTGATGTGGGGCCTGACACGCTTGGACAGCGCCACGATGAACCTCGTCAGCGTGTCGATAGCCGACATTATGCTCATCACCATCATCGTGCTCTTCGTTCTCGCCGGTATGCGGAAGAAGGTGAATTGCTACGATGCTTTCATCGAGGGTGCAAAGGAAGGCTTTCAGACTGCCGTCCGCATCATCCCTTACTTGGTGGCTATTCTTATTGCCGTTGGTTTGTTCAGGGCCAGCGGCGCCATGGACGCGCTCATCGACGGTTTGAGCTGGTGCGTTGCCGCTATCGGTATTGACACCGACTTCGTGGGCGCCCTGCCTACGGCACTGATGAAACCGCTTTCAGGCGGCGGTGCCCGTGGCATGATGGTGAACGCAATGGAGACCTACGGCGCCGACAGCTTCGTAGGCCGTCTGAGCTGTATCTTCCAGGGTAGCACCGACACCACGTTCTATATCCTCGCCGTCTATTTCGGCAGCGTAGGCATCCGTTATACGCGACATGCCGTCACCTGCGGTCTCTTTGCAGACTTTGTCGGTATTATCGCTGCTATCTTCATCGCTTATATGTTCTTCTGATATGGCAAACTTAAAAGGCTTGGCCAAAGACACGGCCATCTACGGTCTGTCTAGCATCATTGGCCGTTTTCTAAATTATCTGTTGGTGCCGCTTTACACGGCGAAGCTGACTGCAGCATCAGGCGGCTATGGCATCATCACCAATATGTATGCGCTGACGGCACTCATCTTGGTGTTGCTTACATTCGGCATGGAGACCACGTTCTTCCGCTTCGCCAATAAAGAGGGCGAGAACCCGCAGCGCGTCTTCTCCACTGCCCTCATAGGCATCAGCACCGTCTCCATCGTGTTCATTGCCGCCATACAAATCTTTATCACCCCAGTGAGCAGCTTCTTAGGCTATGAGCAGACGCCGCAGTATGTGTGGGTGATGGCTACTGCTGTGGCCATCGACGCCATCCGCGCCATTCCCTTCACCTACCTGCGCCAGCAGAAAAAAGCGGTGAAGTTCGCCACCCTGCAGTTGCTGAACATCGGCCTGAACATTGCGCTGAACCTTATCTACTACGTAGCAATGGATGGACATGACCCTGGTTACGCCTTCTACATCAACTTGGTGTGTTCCACGGTGGTGACGCTGTGCCTCTACCGCGAGATTGACCAGATACGCCATGGCTTCGACTGGCCGCTGATGCGCCGTATGCTCAGCTACACGTGGCCCATGGTCATCCTCGGCGTCGCCGGCATCCTTAATCAGGTGGCCGACAAGATTCTCTTCCCCTTTGTCTATGAAGGTAACGATATGAAGACGCAGCTCGGCATCTACGGTGCGTGTGTGAAGATAGCCATGATTATGGCGATGATCACCCAGGCCTTCCGCTATGCCTATGAGCCTTTCGTCTTCGGCAAGACAAAAGACCGCGACAACGACGAGACGCAGGCCAAGGCCATGAAGTATTTCATCATCTTCACCCTGCTGGCATTCCTTTGTGTCATGGGTTGGTTGCCGCTGCTGAAATACATCATCGCCTCTGACTATTGGCCCGGCCTTCGTGTCGTACCCATTGTCATGGCTGCCGAGATCATGTTCGGCATCTACTTCAACCTCTCTTTCTGGTACAAGCTTGACGACAAGACCTGGTGGGGAGCCATCTTCAGCGGCGCCGGCTGCTTGGTCCTCATACTCACCAATGTGTTCTTCGTTCCGCGCTTTGGCTATATGGCCTGCGCGTGGGCTGGTTTTGCCGGCTATGGTGTTGCTATGACGCTGAGCTATTTCGTTGGCCAGAAAGAGCACCCCATCCGCTATCCCATGCAGGACATCGGCTACTACACCATCATTGCCTTGGCCTCGTGGCTGACCATGAACTACTTCGCTGACATCTTACCTGTTTGGGGCTCGCTTATCTACAACACGCTGGTCATCTCATGCTTCGTATCTATCATCGTCCGCAAGGACTTCCCGCTGAGTGGTCTTCCTGTGATTGGCAAATACTTTAAGAAATAACAAACATAACGACATGAAAAAACTCATTTTCTCCTTGACATGCGCAGCCTGCCTCACGGCACAGGCTGACGAGGGTATGTGGACACTCTATGATCTGCCGCAGGCCGTGTATGAGCAGATGCTGGCCGAGGGTTATCAGCTGCCCTACGACAAGTTGTACCAGGCCGACGATGCCATCATGAAGAGCGTCGTCAATTTCTCGGGCTATTGCTCAGGCGTTGTCGTCTCTCCCGACGGCCTCGTCTTCACCAACCACCATTGCGGCTTTGAGGCCATCCGTTCACACAGCACCACCGAGCACGACTACATGCTCAACGGCTTCATCGCCAAGAGCTTTGAAGAGGAACTGCCCAACAAGGACATGTTCGTCTCGTTCATGGTGGAGCAGAAGGACGTCACCGACCAAATCATTACCGACGCCTTCCGCCAGATGGACACCCGCCAGCAGGCTATCTACCTCGACAGCATCGAGAATGCTATGTCGAAGGAGGTGAAGGAACAGGACAAGACACTGCGTCTGGAGCTGAAGGCATTCTTCGAGGGAAACAAGTATTACGCCACTACCTACCGCGACTTCACCGACCTGCGTCTCGTCTTCGCCATTCCCAAGTCGATGGGCAAATTCGGTGGCGAGACCGACAACTGGATGTGGCCGCGCCAGACCTGCGACTTCAGCGTGTTCCGCATCTATGCCGACCCTGAGACCAACGGCCCTGCCGAATACTCCGAGCGCAATGTGCCCTACCACCCTGAGCACTGGGCACAGGTGTCGTTGGAGGGCTACGACGAGGGCACTTTCTCGATGACGATGGGCTATCCCGGCTCCACTTCACGTTATCTGTCGAGCTATGGCATCCAGGAACGCTACGGCCAGAATGCCGTCCGCGCACAGGTGCGTGGTGTGAAGCAGGAGGTGATGAAACGCCACATGGATGCCAGCGAGGCCGTGCGTATCAAGTACGACTCGAAGTACGCCACCTCGTCGAACTACTGGAAGAATTCGATAGGCATGAACAAATGCATCGACAGCATCGGTCTCATTGAGCAGAAGGCCAATTTCGAGCGACAGATAGCCAAGTGGCAGGACACCGTGCAGATTAAGGATTTGCAGAAAGTGGACTTTGCCCAGATGGCCAGCCTCTATGAGCAGCGTATCAAGGCCTCCGAGGCACTGCTGCTCTTCTCCGAGACTTTCTCACGCAACGACGAGCTGTCCACCCGTGCCCAGCGCATCCATAACGGTGCCACGCCCGTTGGCAACGGCAAGCGCCAGCACATCAACATCAAGGACAACCGCGATACGTGGGACCTGCCCACCGACCGCGAGATTCTGGGTACGCTGCTGGCCAACTATCGCAGCCACGTCACCAATCCCGACAATCTGCCCGCGTTCTATACTAACGTCATTGATAAGAAGTTCAACGGCGACTGCCAGGCCTACGCCGACGCCATGTACAAGAAGTCGATTCTCATCAAGAAGAATCGCGTCTATCCCAATAAGAAGTCCAACAAGAAGGACCTCGGTGTACAGTATGGCCTTGATCTCGTCACCTTGCGCGCCAACCTCATTGGCGAGTATATGGCCATCAGCGACAGCATCGACGAGCAGGAGCGCCGCCTTTGCGACGTGAAGGTGCGCATGGAGATGGATCAGCCGCACTACAGCGACGCCAACTTCACCCTGCGCCTCAGCTACGGTCAGGTGAAGGAATATCTGCTGGCCGGCAAGCCCTCGGGCTTCCGTACCACAGCACCCAGCATGGTGGCGAAGATGAAGACAGGCGACACCGTGGAGGATTACCGTGTGGAGCCTGAGATGCTGCAGCTGCTGAGCGATGCCGGCGACATGCCGCTATGCTTCCTCACCACCAACGACATTACTGGCGGCAATAGCGGCTCGCCGATGTTCGACGGCAAGAACCGCCTCATCGGCCTTGCCTTCGACGGCAACTGGGATTCGCTCTCCAGCGACATCTTCTTCGACCGCGACCTCGCCCGCTGCATCGGCGTCGACATCCGCTACGTCCTCTTTATGATGGACAAGTGGGGCCACGCCGACCGCCTTATCAAGGAAATTAGTGCAAAGTAAAAAAATGTCCCAGGGCTTGGGACAAAAGTCCCACGGCCTGGGACAAAAGTCCCAAGCCTTGGGATTTTTTGGAACATGACAGGTAGGCTCTTTTTTGTTTCCTTGTTGATGGCGCTGAGTGTGCCGTCGCAGGCACAGCTATGGAAATACGTTGACCCTCGCATCGGCAGCGAGGGCGTGGGACGCACATTCCCCGGCCCCGCCATGCCTTTTGGTATGGCGAAACCTGGTCCTGACTGCGGCGTGCTGCCCAATGCTGGCTGGGCACCCATGCCCGAAGCCGTCAGCGGTTTCTCGCAAACCCATGTCAGCGGCACCGGCGGCGGTCAGAAATACGGAAACATTCTACTGCAGCCCTTCCTTTTTGATGCCAGTGAGCTCGAGTTCAATGAGGTCACCCATGATCCTCAGATGCCCCAATGGCCCCATTGGCCCCAGCATCGCCTCAACGAGACTGTCTCCTTAGGCTACTACTCCACGACCTACGAGGACAGCATCCGCACAGAGATCACCACCAATGAGCGCTGTGCCCACTACCGCTTCCATTTCCCCAAATCAAAACAAGGAAAACTCACTGCCCAGTTCTCTCTTCTCGTCGATGCCACACACTACTTAGGTAAGGATACCGTGCCCGACCTGCGCGAGCGCCAGCAGTTCGTTGATGCTGACGTTGAGGTGGTGCGGCAGCGTGAGGTGCAGGGCTTCAGCCGCATTCGTGGTGGCTGGAACAACGGCGATGCCTACACGGTCTACTTCTGCCTCCAGACAGACAAGCCCTTCGGCTATGCCTATTCGAAGGGGAACACTGTTCTTTTCTTTTCTGACACGCTGGTCAATGTCAAGGTAGGCATCAGCTACGTCAGCACGATGCGGGCACGCCGCAACATCGATGCGCATGGCTTCGACGAACAGTTGCAGTGCCTGCGTGATGCCTGGGAGCAGCAGCTGCAGAAGGTGCAGATTGACGGCACGGAGCAGCAGAAACGCATGTTCTACACCGCCCTCTACCACACCATGCTGATGCCGGTCCGTAAGACGGGCGAGAACCCCAAGTGGACGGAGTCGCCCTATTACGACGACTACTACGCCATCTGGGATACCTATCGCACCAGTTCGCCGCTGCTCACCTTGCTCTGGCCTGAGCGTCAAGTGGAAATCGTCAACTCATTACTCAATATCTACGCGCGCGGGGGCTATATGCCCGATGCACGTAGCGGCGACTGCAATGGACGCACGCAGGGTGGCAGCAATGCCGAGGTGGTCATCGCCGATGCCTACGCGAAGGGCCTCGGTGTCATCGACTACAACCTTGCGCTTGAGGCTATGCTGAAAGATGCTGAGCAGGATCCTGGTGCCGACCACGAGAAGCATGGGCGTGGCGGTCTGAATGAATACCGCAGGTTGGGCTATGTGCCCTATGGCATTCCCCGAGCCGGCACCCGCACCGTGGAGTATGCCTACGACGACTACTGCATCGCGCAGGTGGCGAAGGGTCTGGGCAGGCATGACGTTTACGATGAATATCTGCAGCGCTCGGGCAACTGGCGCAACCTGTGGAGAGCCGACTATGAGTGGGATGATGTGAAGGGCTATATCATGCCACGCGACGAAAACGGCGTCTGGCTGGACAGCGTGCCTTGGGGCCGCTCGAAAGTGTTTAAGCCGCGCATCCCCTATACACCAGTAACGAAGGTGGCACCTTGGCATCTGCCTTGGTGGGACACGTTCTTCTACGAGGCCTTGTCGGCAGAATACTCGCTCTCCATTCCCCACGATGTGGAGGGACTCATCAATGCGTGTGGCGGAAAAGAAGCTTTCCAGCATCGTCTTGATTTGTTCTTCGAGCGAGGCAGATATAATGTGGGCAACGAGCCGTCGTTCCTCACGCCCTGCCTCTACCATTGGCTGGGACGGCCTGACCTGAGCACGCAGCGCATCCACCAGATTATCGCCGACAACTACAGCGACCGCCCCGACGGTCTGCCGGGCAATGACGACAGCGGCGCCATGTCTTCCTGGCTCGCCTTCCACATGATGGGACTCTATCCGAATGCCGGGCAGGACTATTATCTGCTGAACATTCCGCTGCTCAACAGCTATACGCTGAGCCTGCCGAACGGCCACAGCCTGAAAGTCACCCAAAAGACTCAAAAGACTCGTAGGTCTTCAAAGCCTCAGCAGCTCTTTTCGGTCTTTCTTAATGGCCGCGAGCTGAAGGATGCACGCATCACGCATGAGAAGCTGTTGCAGGGCGGAGAATTGGTGTTTCAGGTGAGAAAAACGGAGGCTCTTAAGGCATCTGAGCCTTCTGAGACGATTGTAAAGAAAGGTACTGTTGGAGCAACAGGAGCAGCTATTGCGCCCAACACCCCTTATAAGGTGTCCTACACGCTCAATCGCCAATTCCGCACTTGGCCGGTGGTATTCCGTTGGCACGGAGACACCTTGGGCGTGGTCTGCAAAAAGACGCTCTATCTTATCCCTCGTAGCGAGGTAGAGGAGGGAAGTGGTTTCTGCTGGAATACGCCGCAGGATGACAACACCGTCTATCCTGACGTGCGCGGTACCTTCCTCTTCGTTTCCACAAAAGCCATTCAGCAGCTGAAGGAAGAGGGATTCTTTGTCTACGACGGAATCACTTGGCGTCGTTTGCCAAACGATGAAAGCGATGAGGTCTTCCGTGTGCGTGCCGATATTGACGGCACAGAGATGGTTATTGCCTATGACAGCTGGCTGCGTCTCTATCTCGTGCGAGAGATGCGCAACAATCCCTTAGGCATTGATTGGGAGATTATTGTGGCACACGAATCCATTTGATTTCGTGGCGGCGGCCATCGGTAGAGCGGACTGTGAATGAATATTCGCGTCCACGCTCAAAGGGCCAGGTCACAAACTGAATGAGGCTGAGCACAGGGCGGCCGTCTATCTGTTCGATGATGTCACCCTGACGGAAACCTTGCCGATAGGGTGTGCCCTCGGGCCACACCAGTCCCACCTGTGGGCGTCCCATCATGTCGGAGATAAAGGCGATGTCCAGTTGGCGGTTGTTCACGCAGGTGGTCAGCCCCTCGTAGGGTTGGAAGAACAGACGGCTGTGTATGGGACAGAAGGCCACCGTGCCATAGCGTAGCAGGCGTGCACCAAGATGCGAACCGCCTTGTGTAGTGATGGCGTGCACTTGTGAGAAGGAACATTTCCCCAGTCCGAGGCTGTCTAAGCGCAGAAAGACCACTTCGCCCATCGGCTCCGTGCCACCGTGTCCGATAGCATGCTGGCCTATGGTGCGACCTTCAACACGATAAGGTCTGTCGAAGCGATGGCGCTGTTCCTCGGCAACATTGAAATGGTCGAGGTTCATAGAGAAGAAATTCCTGCTGCCTGTGTCGAAGAGCACACGCTCGCGTCGCCGTCCGAAGGGGATGATGTCGACATAGGGAACGTGATAGAACAGCCGATAGCGTAGGCTTGTGGCAGCTTCCTCGCGGTCGAAGCAGCACTCGCGGTCGCTGATGATGAGTCGCTTCGACTGGATGTCAAGTTTCAGGCTGAGGCCGCTGTTCACCAGGTCAAAGCCCAAGATGCCATCGATGTTTCGTGCTCCCACACCTCGTGGCTGAATGGTGGCATGACAATTATGGAGAGTGGTGTGGCCTAAGAGCAACGGCGGCAGTCCCACAACGCTGACTGTGTCAGTATTGCCTGCGGCATCGTGCGACAGCAGACTGCTCACACGTGGTGCATTGGCCAGCGGCGAGCCGCTGAACACCACAGCCTGGCTGGCACCCGTATCGAAGAGGAAACGGTAGGAGCGTCCGCCTGCGCTGACAGGCACATAAATCTGGTCGCGTTCCCACTCAATGGTGATGGTGTCGCAAAAATCCTGCGGCAGCGCCCGGATGTCGGCGTTGTAGCGTCCCAGCTGCGCGTGTGTGCTGAGCACAGTCAGCAGGGCTATGACGAGGATGTATATCCTGTGTGCCATCATCATTTCGATGATGCAAATTTACAACAAAGAAAAGAAACCCCGCAGCTTCTTTCAGGAAAGCTGCGGGGTTTTAATGATTTTTAGAAATTCACTGATGATTGGAATTTAAATCAGCCAATTATTCGTAGCCAGGATTCTGGGTCCAACCAGGATTCAGGTCAAGCATCTCCTGCTCGACGGGGAAGATACGGTGGCGCTTGTCGAAGTTGGCATCGGGGAAGTTCGTGTAGTGGGGGAAGAACTGATCCTCGAAGTGTCCGAAGCGAACCATATCGTTGCGACGCCAGTTCTCGTCGAAGAACTCGCGGCCACGCTCCTGGTAGATTTCCTCAAGCGTAGGCTCTGCAGCAATCTGAGGTGCGCCGGCATAGGCACGAATCTGGTTGAAGAGATCCTTTGCACCGCTCTGTCCCAGACGGGTGAGGGCCTCAGCCTTCATAAGAAGGACATCGGCGAAGCGGAAGAGCGGCAGGTCGTTTGACTGGTTACGTCCGTTGTTGTAATCCTCGGGGACAATGAACCACTTGATAGAGTGGCAGCCCTGCTGGATGGCATTGTCGTCATTACCTACGTCGATGGTGTTGTCCTGCTTGATGAGGGTGATGTCATCGGTGAAGTGCACCTGCTTACCATTGTACATGAAAGGCTCAGAGGTGGGCTTCAAGGTCTTGGCATCGCGGATATAGACATCGCCACGCAGGATGCAGAGATTGCGGATGTCGCCTTCCAGGCTGAAGAGCTTGGCAAACTCAGGTGTCACCACCATATTGCCGCCGAATGACTGCGTGAACTTCTCGGTTGAGCCGTAAACGTTGGGCAGCATGTTCTTCAGCTGCTTGAACGAGCGGGGACGGGCATACTGGAAGCCCTGACGGTTGATGGCGTCATAAGGCATGGCATAGATGAAGTCCTCAACCTTCCAGCCGTTGTCGTACGAGAACTTGTGCAGATAGTCGACAGAGCCGAGGTTGAACTTGCCGCTGCTGATGATCTCGTCACAGATAGCGACACAGTCGTCGAGCTTCGGATTGGCAGCCGTTGCAGCATCGTACTGGTCAACAGACTCTGCCGTATAGACAGCCCAGTTGATGTAGAGCTTTGCAAGGAGTGCCTCGGCCATCCACTTCGTCGGCTTGCCGTAGGTGTTCTCCGTCACATCCTCGGTGAGGTAAGGGATAATCTCGGTGAGCTCGCTCTCAATCCACTCGGCCACTTCCTTTCTAGGAGAACGAGGCACGACCACACCTTCGGCAGGAACGCTCTCAAGGATAGGCGTATCACCGAAGCTGTCCATCAGAATCCAGGTGAAATAGGCACGCATGGCACGTGCAGGGGCTGTCATCTGGGCTGAAGCACCGCTGCCAAGTTCCTCAAGGATGGTGTTGGCCTTGGTGATGCCAGATGTCAAGTCAGAATACCAGTCGAGCGAAGCATCGGTGGCAAAGCTGTTGTGAAGGGCCTGGTGAGCGTATGTGCCATCGTCATAGTAGCCACCGTCGAAAGCCAGGGCGGTGAACTCATCGGAAGCCAGGCACTGTGCTTCCATATAGCGGCGGCCAAAGGTGCCTGACAGGTGGAAATAGACGTCAGCCATCTTTGCCTCTACCACAATCATCGGGTCAACGCCAGAGTTCTTACTCGGGTCTTCCGTATACTGAGAACTTGGTTCGACATCCAAATCCGTGCAACTGGTAAGTGCTACTGCAAACAAGCCAGCTGTAAGAAGAAATTTATTGAGTTTCATATGCTTGAATCTTTTTTGATGATACTTACTTTACGGTCACAATAGCAATACGGTTAGCGTGGTTGCTGTCAGCACCCTTGGCGAAAGTGCGAATCACATTCACACCCTTGTTCTTCAGATACTTGGCAACGGAATCAGCACGATCCTGTGAGAGCTTCTGGTTTGCATCTGTGGGACCCTCAGGTGAAGCATAAGCCACAATCTCGACGTTGGCACCGCTCTTGATGCCATCAAGCTCGGATGTGTTTTCAATATCAGACGAGTTCACGGGGAACGTTACGACGAATGTGCTCTGCACGTAAGTCTCCTTGTCCTTGCCAGGAACTTCCTTGACAACTTCCTTCACGACTTCCTTGACAACAGGCACTTCCTTCACCACTTCTCTTACGGCAGTTTCCGTAGCCTTCTTGGCCTTGCCACCGCCGAAGTTGATCTTCACGCCGAACATAAAGGTACGTGTGTGGGGATAGCGGCTCCAGCGATAGTCAATACCGGGATCAATACCACCGAGGTTGACCTCAGGATCAAGACCCTTGTAGTTGGTGATGGTGAGCAGGTTGTTGGCCGTTCCATACAGAGTGAGGTCCTGGATCCAGTCGTTGAAACAGTTGCGGAAGGTGTAGCTCAGCGAGAGAGACTGCAGACGTACGTAGGTACCCTTCTCGATATAGCGGTCAGAGGGGAGTGAGCCAGAGGCATCGCCAGCTGGATTCGAGAGGAATTCCTTCAGCACGTTCTTGCCGTCGGAGAACATCTGTGCGCTGGTGTAGTGGGCACGCGGGCTGTTGTAGACATCATTGCCGAACACGCCGGTGATGAATGCATTCAGGTTCCAGTTCTTGTAGGTAAGGGTGTTGTTCCAGCCTGCGTTGAGCTTAGGCTGTGCGCAACCTGTGATAGAACGGTCCTTCAGGCCGGGGTTGTTGGTGGTCTCACCAGTACGGTTGCCGTTCTCGTCCAGTACATAGTACTCAGAACGTCCGTTCACGGTGCCTGCATACTGATAGGTATAGAACGTACCGATAGCCTCACCCTCCATGATTCTCTGCGTCCAGCCGTTGGCAGAGACGCCTGACACCATCGGGTCGCCCTGTGTGAGGTTGGTGGTGTGGAACTGGTCGTTCTGCATCTTATCAACAGTATTCTTGTTGTGCGACAGGTTGATGGTGGTCATCCAGTTGAAGTTCTTCGTGCGGATGGCATCAATGTTGACCGTCAGCTCAATACCCTTGTTGGTCATCTCGCCCACATTGGCATCCATCCAGCCATATACATACTGTGTGGTAGGCACGGGATAGCTCCAGATCAGGTCCTTGGTCTTCTTGTTGTAGACCTCAATCGTACCGTTGATGCGGTTTCTCAGGAATCCGAAGTCGAGGCCGATGTTCAACATGCCTGTTGTCTCCCACTTCAGGTCGGGGTTGGCGTTCTTCGTAGCGGCGTAGGTGCGATACAGCTTGCCGTCGTAGGTAAATGTACCCGTAGCACCGTAGGTGTTATAGGACGAATAGACGTCGAATCCCATAGCGTTACCAGAGATACCGTAACCGGCACGGAGCTTCAAGGTTGAGAAGAGGTGCTGGTTCTTCATGAAGTTCTCTTCGGTGATGTTCCAGGCAGCAGAAACCGAGGGGAAGGTACCCCAGCGCTTGTTCTTGCCGAATACGGAAGAACCGTCGCGACGGACAGTAGCCTGAAGCATATAGCGGCTGTCGAAGGAGTAGTTGACACGTCCGTAGAACGAAATGTTGCGGATGTTCTCACGATAACCGCTCTGTACGGAGTTCTGCACACCGAGGATGGTCTGTGCATACGACATGTTGTACCAGGTCAGGTCGTCGTTGTAATAACCCTCTACGCTGAGGCCGAAGCCGTCATTGTTCTTCTTCTCTTCCCAAGAGTAACCGGCCATCAGGTCGAACTTGCTCTTGCCGAGCAGGAAGCCGTAGTTCAGATAGGTCTCAAAGGTCTGCTCGCGTCCGAAATAGGTGTTGCGGGTGGCCTGGCCGTTCTTGTTGCCGATACCCTCAAGCTGGGAGTTGCGGGTGTTGTAGGCGCTGTAGGTGCTCTGGTAGTTGCTCCAAGAATAGTTCACATTCCAGAAGAATCCCTTCCAAAGCTCGAGTGATGTCTTGCCGATGAACTGGTTGCGCTTCCATACGGTCTCAGACAGGTTCTCTTCCATCAGGGCCAGCGGGTTGTAGTTCTTCGAACCGGCACCTACCGTCCACGAACCGTCAGCATTCTTGATGGCATTGGTGGGAGAGTAGTAGTTCATAGCGTCCAGCACAGATGCGCCCTCATTGCTTGTGGGAACACCGAAGTGCTTGCCATACATCGTGTTCACGCCCATCGACAGGGTGAGATGGTCCTTCAGCACCTTTGTCGAAACGAGCGAGCGGACGTTGAAACGATCCATACCCGTCATCTTGATCACGCCCTCACGTTTCATCAGGTTACCGCTGATCATGTAGTTGGTTCTGCCGTTGCCGCCGCTGATGTTCAGGTTGTGGTTGTGGCTGATACCCGTGCGGAGCACTTCGTCCTGCCAGTCAACGTTGGCACCGCCATCCTTCAGCGTCACTCCGTTTGTCCTTGCATACTGGCGCAGCTCATCGGCTGTAGCCATGTCATAGGTCTTGAGGATGTTGTCAAGGGCCACATAACCGTTGTAGGTCACGTTGGTCTTTTCCTCAGCGCCTTTCTTGGTGGTGATGATGATCACACCGTTGGCTGCCTTCGAACCGTAGATGGCTGTAGCAGTAGCATCACGCAGCACGTCGATGCTCTCGATGTCGTCAGGAGAGACGATGGAGATGTCAACGCCGGGAATACCGTCCACGACATAGTACGGCGACATAGCGCCTGTACGGAGTGTAGAGGCACCACGCAGGGTGATGGTTGGAGAACCGTTGGGGTCGGCTGTCGAGGAGACGACCAGTCCGGGCACCTTGCCCTGCAGCATCTGACCGGGATCAGTAAACACACCCTTGTTCAGGTCTTCGGCCTTCACGGTGGTGATAGAGCTGGTGACGTCCTTGCGGCGCATGGTGCCGTAACCTACGACCACCACTTCAGCCAGCTGTTTGTTGTCTTCTTGCAGCACCACCCTCATGCCCTGCTGTGCAGGCAGGGTCTGCGGATTAAAGCCGATGTAGCTGAACTCCAAGAGTGCTCCTGGGTTCACGGCGAGGGTGAACTGTCCGTCGAGGTTCGTGGTAGTGCCGTTCTGTGTGCCGGCTTCTCTCACGCTCACGCCGATAAGGGCTTCGCCATTACCGTCTCTCACTGTGCCGCCGATGCGCTGCTGTGCCCAGGCCACTGTGGTGACTGTCAGCAATAAAGCAAGCATCAGCAGACGGCTGAATGTTTTCTTTACGTTTTGCATAGAAAATGATTTTGGTTAATAATATGGATAAAATGTATTGTTTGCGTTGCTAGTACAACTAGTTACCTAGTTTGACTAGTAGTAAGGCTTTACTGCGAAATCTCCGCCGCCGTGCGGTTGACAAAGTTTTTGAAGCGGTGGATAGGGTTGAGCGTATTGGCAGGATATTTCACCTTGCCCTCATAGTTGGCCAGATAGCTGTTCACGGTGAGACCGTCGGTTTTTACACCCGAGGCCTGTTCGATGTAGACGCCGTAGACGCGGCCCGTCACGAAGTCATCGCCCTTGCAGGGACGTTTGTCGTAGAGACCGTTGGCGTAGGTGGTCATGCGGCGCAGGTTGATGGTGACGTTGTTCAGCTGCACGTCGCTCACCTTCTCATTGGTGTCGCCGCCGATAAAGCAGCCGTTCTCGCTGGTGGCCGTGATGTTGTTGAATGTGATGCGGCTCACGGCTCCGCAGCGGCCTTGCGTCTCGCCCTTGGGGAAACGCCAGTTGGCATCCTTGTGATTGCCGTCAGCACGCGGATAGCTGGTCACGTAGATAGGCTCGGCCTTACCCCACCACACGTCGCTCCATAGCTGCAGGTCCATCATGATGTTCGAGAAGGTGACGTCGGTGACGGTGCCCTCGTCGCGGTTCTGGATGCCGATGCCACGGTTCGACTCGGTGATGATGCAGTTGTCCACCATCACATTATAGATATTGTCCATGTTCTCCGAACCGATCTTAATGGCACACGAGCGGCTGCTCATTGTACAGTTCGTCACCACGATGTCGTGGCAGGCACCGTATTCGCTGTACTCGCGGCGGTTTTTCAGGCAGATGCAGTCATCGCCGCTGGTGATGTGACAGTTCGAGATGCGAACGTTCTTCGAATGGTCGAGGTCGATGCCGTCGCCGTTGCGTATCTTCAGGTTGTTCAGCAGGTTGATGCCGTCGATAAGGGCCACGTTGCAGCCCACGAGGTGCACCGTCCAGTAGGCGCCCTCGGTGATGGTGACATCGCGGATGAGCAGGTTGTCGCAGCCAATCAGCGTCAGCACGTGCGGCCTGGGATCGAAGGTGGGGTCGGCGAGCGGCTTCAGCTCATACGAGTCGTTCAGCTCCATGCCCATGAACTTGATGCCGTTGCCGTGAATGGTGCCGCGGCCGGTGATGCTCAGGTTTCTGGCGTTCTTCGCCCAGAGCCACATCATACCCTCGCCGCGGTTTTCGCCGAAGGCACTCAGCTTATAGATGCTCTCGTCAGGATTGCAGAGCAGCGTGGCCGTACTCTCGAGGTGCAGCTCCACATTGCTCTTCAGCTCCACAGGGCCACAGAGGAACGTGTGCATACGGGGCAGCAACACCTGGCCGCCTCCCTCGCGCGTACATTTATCAATAGCCTGCTGAAGAGCCGCAGCATCGTCAGTCACGCCGTCGCCTTTGGCTCCAAAATCCAACACATTATACACCGTCTGGGCGCGGACGCCCGAAATTTGGGTCAGCAAAAGCAATGCCCAAAGGATTGTTTTCATAGCTGGTGGTTACAAGATAGTTAGCTTTTCGGCGCAAAGATAGCGCTTTTTTTTGAAAAACCGAAATAATTTTTTAGTTTTTTTCAGGAAAAGATGTACCTTTGTCGACAAATAGCGGACGACGCACATAAAAACACCTTATGAAAACCTTCTTAAGACCTTTCTTTTCCCTGTTGGCTGTCGCTGCAGCCTTGATGGCCAAGGCCCAGACGGACACTCTCTTCATCTATTCGCCCAACGAGCGCCAGGGCCTGCATGCCGCCGTGCTTGAAGAAGACGGCTGGCATCACCTCGGACAATTATGTAGCAGCGACTACGGCACGTGGGGTGTCGAGAAACGTATGTATCATCCCTCGCTATGTCGTGCCAAGGATGGCACGTGGCGGCTGGTGTTCCAGGTCAACGAGACGGCACCGCTCTTCGCTGCATCCTATAGCCGCGACCTGGTGACGTGGCGCCCGCAGGACTATCCCCGTGTGTCCACTCCGCAATGCCTGCAGCCTGTGGTCAAGGTGATGGACAACAGCTTCAACGTCTACTACCGCGATGCACAGGGGCATGCACGCCGCATCTCGGCTTCAAGGGATTTCCGCCGGTTCACCAATGATATGGCGATGCCCTTTGCTGATACGAAGATATGGCAGCGCGACAGCGTTTCCATCGATGGCCGCCTGATGGATGGGCAGAAGTTTGCCGTCACCTCTGACGAGGTGCAGCAGCTGCGCACATTCTTCGATGAAATGGAGGAAAATGGCCGTCTTAGTGCTGAACGGATGCACGACGACAAAGAGCGCCTGGCCCATCTGCCGCAGGTCATCAACGCCACCCTCAGCGTCTGTGCCGACAGCACCAAGGCCATCAGCGACAAGCTTATCGGCATCTTCTTTGAAGATATCAGCTATGCTGCCGACGGCGGTCTCTATGCTGAGCTCATCCAGAATCGCGACTTCGAATACACGGAGAAGGATCATCGCGGCTGGAACGCCACCACAGCCTGGCATTCTTCGCGGCCCATTGAGATTGCCACCGAGCATCCCCTGCATCCCAATAATCCGCACTATGCATTGCTGTGGCCTGACACCTTGTGGAACGAAGGATGGAATGGAATCGCCGTTGAAATGGGCAAAAAATACGATTTCTCCATGTATGTCCTCGCTGGCGGACAGAAGCAGGACTTTGACATTCTGCTGGTCGGACAGGGCGGCAATGTGCTGGCCAAGAGCACGCTCAAGACACGTGCTGGCGACTGGAAACAGTATGCCACCGTGCTCACTGCAACGGCCACCGACGACAAGGCCCGGCTGGTCATCGTACCCCTGAAGGCAGCTCATGTGGGCGTGGATATGATCTCGCTCTTCCCTCAGGATACCTTCAAAGGTCGCAAGAACGGTATGCGCAAGGACTTGGCCGAGACCATCGCCGCCCTGCATCCTAAGTTCGTGCGCTTCCCAGGCGGATGCATGACGCACGGACAGGGTCTCGACAATATCTATCATTGGCAGCACACCGTGGGTCCGCTGCAAGAGCGCAAGCCCGACTTCAACATCTGGAATTACCATCAGACACGCGGACTGGGCTTCTTCGAGTATTTCCAGTTTTGCGAAGACATCGGCGCTGAGCCCCTGCCCGTGTTGGCTGCCGGCGTACCCTGCCAGAACTCTGCCGCCAACGCCGAGGGTGTCGGCGGACAGCAGGGAGGCATTCCGATGGATCAGATGTCTGCCTATGTCGACGAATTGTGCCATCTCATCGAGTGGGCCAATGCCGACCCCGCCACCAACGAGTGGGCCCGTATGCGTGCCGACGCAGGCCATCCCGAGCCCTTCCATCTGAAGTATCTGGGCATCGGCAACGAGGACATCATCAGCACCGTCTTCGAAGATCGCTATGAGATGATCTGCAAGACCATCCGCCAGCGCTATCCCGATATTAAGATATGTGGCACCGTCGGCCCTTTCCATACGCCCAGCGCCGACTACATCGAGGGTTGGGACTATGCACGCCGTCATCCCGACTGCCAGTATATGACCGACGAGCACTACTATGAGTCGACAGGCTGGTTCATGCATCACCGCGATTACTACGACAACTATCCGCGCTTGTTGAGTGTTGAGAGTTTAGAGTTGAGAGGCATTTCCTCGGAGCAAACGTCTCTCAACTCTCAACACTTAACTTTCAACTCTCCAAAGGTTTACTTAGGCGAGTGGGCCGCCAGCACGCGGGCACGCCGTCCCAACGTCGAGACGGCATTGGCCGAAGCCCTCTATCTCACCGATATCGAACGCAATGGCGACATCGTTGAGATGACCAGCTATGCCCCGTTGCTCTGCAAGGAGAGCAACTCCAATTGGAACCCTGACATGATCTACTTCACGAATACCGAGGTGCACACCACACCAGCCTACGAGGTGCAGCGCCTCTTCTCCGTCTATGGTGGAGATACGTGGGTACAAACAAAGATTTTCGGCGATTCCATCGGTGATTTGTCTCATCGCATCGGTGCCAGCCTTGTGGCTGACTCGCGCACAGGCGAACGTTATCTCAAGTTGGTCAATGCCCTGCCCGTCACCCTGCAACTGACCGCCGAGGGCCTCTCCCTGCCTTCAACGGTGGAATGCGAGCAGTTCTCTGGCGATGTCGAGGATCAGCATGCCAAGGCCGTCCGACTCACTACCGACAGCCCGCTCACCCTGCCGCCCTACTCACTCCGCGTGATAGAGCTAAATCAATGATAACGACCACGAATCAACAGCGGAAATAATTACCTAACACAAATAAAAACAACGATGAAAAAACTATTCTTTCTTCTTGCGCTCGTCCTGACAACGACGGCCAGCGCACAACGCACACCCACGATGGGCTGGAGTTCATGGAACACCTTCGCCCTCAACATCAACGAACAACTCATTCGCCAACAGGCCGATGCCATGCACACCACAGGTCTGCAGGAGGCTGGCTACAAGTATGTGAATATCGACGATGGCTACTGGGACGGCCGCGGCGAGGATGGCCATCTGCGCCTCAACACCAAGCTCTTCCCCAGCGGCATGCGCGCCCTGGTCGACTATATCCACTCACTCGGTCTGAAGGCTGGCATCTACAGCGATGCGGGCGACAACACCTGCGGCAGTGGCAACCGTCATGCCTGGGGTATCGGCGTGGGCTTCGCAGGCCATGAGGAGCAGGACTGCCAGCTCTATTTCCGCGACTGGGATTTTGATTTTATCAAGGTCGACTACTGCGGTGGTGCCCACATGCACCTCGACGAGCAGGAGCAGTACACCAAGATTTCCAATGCCATCAAGAACTGCGGCAAGCAGGACATCGTATTCAATATATGCCGCTGGGCCTACCCGGGAACGTGGAGTGCCGACGTGGCCGACTCATGGCGCACCACAGGCGACATCTATGATGCCTGGCGCTCCGTCAAGGGCATCCTGGCTGAGAACCTCTACATGTCGGCCTACTGCCACGATGGTCACTACAACGATATGGATATGCTCGAGGTGGGCCGCTCGATGAGTGAGATTGAAGACCAGACGCACTTCGGCATGTGGTGCATCATGTCGTCGCCGCTGCTCATCGGCTGCGATATGGCCAACATCAAGCCCGAGGCCCTGAAGCTGATGTGCAACAGCGACCTCATCGCCCTCAACCAGGACCGTCTCCACCTGCAGGCCTACATCGCCGACAAGCAGGGCGAGTGCTACATCCTCGTGAAGGACATCAAGAAACTGGGTGGAAAGGAGCGTGCCGTCGCCATCTACAACCCCAGCGACGAGGAGCAGACGGTTCGCTTCAATCCTGCCACCATTGACCTCGGCGGCGCTGTGCAATACTACGACTGTTTCCAGCAGGCTCCCTGCCTCCAAGACCAGTTTATCACCCCCATCCGTGTTCCTGCCCACGGCACCAAGATCTATCGCGTGAAAGGCCAGAAACGCTTGGAGCGCACCCGTTATGAGGCCGAGACCGCCTGGCTCAGCTGTTATCAGGAGTTGAAGAACCATGTGGCTGCCGTCACCGCCATCTACGAGCAGAAGGAGGGTGCCGAGGGCGGCTACATCGTGCGTTATCTGGGCAACAGCGCCGACAACGACCTCCAGTGGCAGCATGTCAACGTGAAGAAGGCCGGCCAGCGTCAGATGACCATCGCCTTCTACTCAGGTGAGGAGCGTCAGATGGATGTCTATGTCAACGGCACTTTCATCACCACGCTCACCGTGCCTGCCCGCGACTGGAGCGAGCGCCAGACCATCACCGTCACTGTCCCCCTGAAGAAGGGCGACAACACCATCCGCCTCGCCAATCCCCGCGGCTGGTGCCCCGACATCGATGGCATGATGCTCAAGTAATCTGGCACATCATTGTTAACTATTGTCCGCCCTGTTCAGATTTTGTCTGAGCAGGGCGGACTTTGTAAAGAGCCTCCAAAAATTGCTGAGGAGCTTCTTTATTCTGCTGAAGAGGCCCTTAATTTTGTTGGGGAGCCTCCTCAGTTTTATTGTAATGTCTTGTAGTAGCCTGATTTAGGTTGACTACCTTATTGTCTAAACCTCAGGATAGGTTGTCTTAGCCTGGAAAATGTTGACTCATAGAAGTCAACATTATGAAGTATTATCGAACAGAAAAACAAATGGATGGCACGGGACGGGTGAGTGACATCATTTGGGTATGATGTGATTCTTCTGTTCCCCACAAATAGATGATAATTCCACCACTTCGGATTTTCTTGCAAAGGTGATTTGTGATTTATTGGGATAGAAGTGGAGCTCATTTCGTACATCCAAACGGGTATTTCGTAAAAAGAAGAGGTTGACTTTTGGAGAAAAGAGGGAAATGTTGTATTTTTGCAGCAAAATATCTCAAGAAATCATTTGCTTATGGAGGAAAGGGTGACACAGTGGAGACGGTCAGTCAAGAGGATGTCTATAGATGAACTGTTAAGCATCCTCGGCCGTCGCGAATTGTACGATTCGAGAATCATCAAAATGGTGGAGACCAGGATCAAAAGAATGGCCGATCCCCCAAAGAAGGATGAATTGGATATAAGGGAACTCGAACAGGAGGTCAGAGATAATGTTATCATCACTTTGCATCGAATGGGGTGTACCTATAAGCTGGATAAGGGAGATATCGTCTTCAATTACCTAGGCAAGGAGTTCACCGTAGATGCTGGCAATGAGGGAGTCTTTATTGATGTTTGGAACTACGCATGGATGGCAATTGACTCGGACGATGCCAATAGTATGTCTCGATTGATGCGTGCTCTTAACTCTGCAAATGAATCGGGGTCTGTCTGCACTGTATATCATACATACAATGCCATCCGTAAGGTAGCAGTAACCAGCGGTGCCTCATTTATCTTCTCTCCGGAAATACTAGACCAACAGGAGTATTTTGAAAGTATGTTGGAAAGGATTATTGATACAGAGCATTACCTCGAAAAGAAAATGCTCGAACTATGCGAGAAGGATTTCTATGATTCCAGATGGAACTAACGAACTGTATAACTATGCCAGCAATAATAGGAATAGTGATGATCATTGCCTGGACAGTAGCCATTGTCAAATGGTTTAAGGGCAAGGAGGGCTATGAAATGGCGAAGATGAGAGAGAAGGAGGAGGCGATGGAGTCAAATACTTCTCTCTAACTGGAGAGTTTCCTTTCTTGCCTCTCTCCATTTCGGATAGTATTTATCCATCAGCGCATGGAAACGGGCATTATGGCTGGGCTCTAACAGGTGACAAAGTTCGTGAACCACGACATGCTCGACACACCAATCTGGCAACAATAACAGGTAGGTGGAATAGCAGATGGTGCGTTCCTTCACGTTGCACATGCCCCAACGGGATATCATCGGCTTAAAACGGATGGAAGATGGACTTACACCCATCGCCTTTGTATGCCGCTCCAACATAGGCTCAACCAATGCCCTCAGCCTTTCAGTCGCCTCAACCTTTTGTGCCTTCGTAGTCAACGGCAGTTGATTGTAGAAATCTGCCCGCTGTTTTTGTCGCTCAGCGATTCTCTTCCTGCCTTCTATGATCCATTCCTGATGTTGGCTGATGAACTCTTCCACCTCTTTTTTCGACGTACCTATAGGAGCCGACACGTGTACATCGCCGTTCTTGACAATGCGTATCCACAATCTGCTTGTCCGTTTGTATGTCAACTGTATCATCGCAATAATCTTCAAAAGAAGCCCCCGATTCCGAGGGCTTTTTTACTTTTCAATACTCAAAGGAGGAACCGCCGAGGAACTCGCGCAGGAGCGAGGTGGGCGGAATCTGGTCTTCGGGTATGGGACGGATGTAGCGCAGGAACTTCAGCAGACGGTAGGCCTCGGCATATTCGGGGCAGTTCTCGGGCACTTGCTCGAGCAGCGGCTCGGCCTGACGCTTGATGACGGCCAGCTCGAAGAGCATGGCGGTGTTGAACATCTGGTCGGCGTTCTCCTGATAGGGGAAGATCCAGCGGTTCTCGCCCTTGCGCACCGACGGCCAGCGACGGATGGTCTCTACGGCATTGACTGCACGGTATTTGTTGTCGCGGATGATGCGGCGCAGCAGACGGTTGTCGGTCGTGGGCACATAGTTGTGGTTGTCGAGCAACAGCGTGGTGAGGGCCGATGCATAGACACGGTAGATGAGCTCCTGCGGAATCTGTGCCGTCAGCTCAGGATTCAGCGCGTGGATGCCCTCGACCACAAGGATGTCTTTCGGTCCCATGCGCAGCTTCTTGCCGCTGGGTTTGGAGTGGCCCGTGGTGAAGTCATATCGGGGCAGCTCCACCTCCTCGCCGCGGAACAGGGCATTGAGCTGCTCATTGAAGAGGTCGAGGTTGAGGGCATGCAGGTGTTCGTAGTCGTAGTCGCCGGAGGCGTCGCGCGGTGTCTTCTCGCGATCCACGAAATAGTCGTCCAAAGAGATGTTGATAGGCCGGATGCCATTGACGCCCAGCTGTACGCTGAGTCGCTTGCAGGTGGTGGTCTTTCCCGACGATGACGGGCCGGCGATGAGCACCAGGCGGATGGCGGGCGACGTGCGACGGGCGATGTCGTCGGCTATCTGGCTCATCTTCTTCTCCTGCAGGGCCTCGCTGATCTGTATGAGCTGTGAAGAGTAGCCCTTGTCGATGACTTCGTTCAGGTCGCCTATGGTGCGCAGGCGCAGGATGTCCTGCCAGCGGTGATGCTCCTTGAAGATGCCGAACATCTTGTCCTGCATGATGAGTTCGCCCAGCTCCTGCGGATTCTGTGGCGAGGGTAGGCGCAGCAGCAGGCCATCGTAGTATTTCTCCAGTCCGAAGAGGTAGAGCTGGCGGGTGTTGGTCAGCATGGCGCCGTAATAATAGTCGATGTATCCGTCGAGGGAGTAGTAGGTGGTGTAGAGCGAGCCCTGGCCCTTGAGCAGCTTCACCTTCGACAGCGAGCCGTTCTCTTCGAACAGCTTCAGCGCCTCCTCGGTGGTGGCCTCATGACGGCGGATAGGCAGCTGCTGGGCGATAAGCTCCTGCATACGACGGCGCAGGCGTCCTGCATCGTCGAGTGTAACGGGGCGGCATTGCTCCAGCGGATTCTCGGCCTGCTCGTCGGCTGGCAGGCGCAGGTCTACGTAGTAGCCATTGCTCACAGGGATGTCAATCGACACACGGCAGCGGGGCCATAGGTCGTGGGCTGCCTTGCAGAGCACCATGAACAGGGAACGGGTGTAGGTGCGCAGGCCCGAGGCCGACGTAATGTCGAGAAATTCCACGTCTTTCGGTTTGTAGGGGCGGAAGTGCATCCCCTCTACCTTGTTGTTGACACGGGCGATGATGGGCTCCAGCTCCATCTGGATGCCTGCCAGTTGATAGATTTCTTCCAATGTGCTGCTCATGGGCACCTTTATGGTCTTGCCGTTGTTCTTGCAGCGAATCTGAATGTTCTGCTCCATAGTCTTAGCGTTTTAGTTTTCTACAGATGTTGCAAAGATAGACATTTTTTTCATAACTGCGATGCTTTTGGAGAAAAAATCCGCTATTTTTGGATAGAAAACAATAAAAAAGACACCGCTACGCTGTTGCGCGGCGGTGCCTTCCTTTCTTGAGCCTCTTGTCGGATTCGAACCAACGACCCCGAGATTACAAATCACGTGCTCTGGCCAACTGAGCTAAAGAGGCGGGTGGGCAAGCGGTCTGCATCGCGCCGCTACAACCAAGTGCCTTTGCTACGTTCCCGTCCTGGAG
>JAGAAJ010000051.1 GCA_017615355.1 Prevotella sp. | reverse complement strand
TCGCCGTCAATCTCGACGTAGAAGATATGACCACCGCGAGTCAGGTCGTGATAGGGTGCCTCCACCTCGGCCTTGTGGCGAGCCGAGCACTTGTAGTAGACGGGCACGTGGTTGGAGTTGGTGTAGTAGTCGCGGTCGGTCACCCCGGGGATGCTGCCAAAGTCCTTGCGGTCGCGCTTGGTGAAGCGGCCTGCCAGGCCCTCGGCCGGCGTGGCCAGCACGGAGTAGTTGTGGTGATAGCGCTCGCAGAAGTCGTTGATGCGGTCGCGCATATAGGTGATGATACGCAGTCCCAACTCCTGAGCCTCTTCGCTCTCGCCGTGATGCTTGCCGATGAGGGCCACGAGACACTCTGCCAGGCCGATGAAGCCGATGCCCAGCGTGCCCTGGTTGATGACGCTCTCCACGGTGTCGTCGGGCTTCAGCTTGTCGCCACCCAGCCACAGGCTCTTCATCAGCAACGGGAACTGCTTGGCCAAGGCCTTCTTTTGGAATTGGAAGCGGTCGTCGAGTTGCTTTGCCGTCACTTCCAGCATACGGTCGAGCTTGGCAAAGAACAGGTCAATGCACCGCTGCTTTGTCTCTTCGTCAAGGTTTTCTGTCACCTCAAACTTCTCACCTCTCACCTCTTTAGCACTTTCCAACGCCATGCGCACGATGTTGATGGTGGAAAAAGAGAGGTTGCCGCGGCCTATCGACGTCTTCGGTCCGAAGCGGTTCTCGAAGACACGTGTGCGGCAGCCCATCGTGGCCACCTCGTGCTCATAGCGCAATGGGTCGTCAGCCCGCCATTCGTCACATTGGTTGAACGTGGTGTCGAGGTTGAGGAAATTGGGGAAGAAGCGGCGGGCCGTCACCTTGCAGGCCAGCTGGTAGAGGTCGAAGTTGCGGTCTTCGGGCAGGTAGTTCACGCCGCGCTTCTTTTTCCATATCTGGATGGGGAAGATAGCCGTCTCACCGTCGCCCACGCCCTCGTAGGTGCTCAACAGGATCTCGCGCATCACGCATCGGCCCTCGGCGCTCGTGTCCGTACCGTAGTTAATGCTGGAGAAGACCACCTGATTGCCGCCACGAGAATGGATGGTGTTCATGTTGTGGATGAAGGCCTCCATGGCCTGGTGCACGCGGCCTACCGTCTTGTTGATGGCATGCTGGCGCACGCGGTCTATGCCCGTCAGGCCGTCGAGGGGCTGCTTCAGATAGTCCATCAGCGGCTCGTCGTAGAGGGCGCTGTAGTCCTCGCCGTTGAGGTCTTCCAGATACTTCAGCTCCTCTTTATACGTCATGCGCACGAAGGGAGCGAGGTAGAAGTCGAAGGCGGGAATGGCCTGTCCGCCGTGCATCTCGTTCTGGGCGCACTCCATTGAGATGCAGGCCAGCACCGAGGCTGTCTCGATGCGCTTGGCAGGCCTTGAGGCACCGTGTCCGGCGATGAAGCCGCAGGTGAGGATATGGTCGAGCGGGTGCTGCACGCAGGTGAAAGACTTCGTGGGGTAGTAGTCCTTGTCGTGGATGTGCAGCAGATTGTTCTTCACGGCCTCGCGGGCGTCGTCGCTGAGCAGGTAGTCGTCGACGAAGGGCTTGGTACTCTCCGAGGCGAACTTCATCATCATGCCTGCCGGCGTGTCGGCATTCATGTTGGCATTCTCTCGTGTGATGTCATTGTTCTTCACATTGACGATGTCGAGGAAGATGTCTCGCGTCTTCGCCTTGCGGGCGATGGAGCGCTGGTTGCGGTAGGCGATGTATTTCTGTGCCACGTCCTTGCGGCTCGACTTCATCAGCTCCAGCTCCACGGCGTCCTGAATCTCCTCCACGTTCATCTGCGGTTTGCCGCGTTGTGCCACGTGGTCGGTGATGAGATTCACCAGGTGTTCGTCTTCGCCTTTGTCGGTCTGCATCATGGCCTTGCGGATGGCCGCCATGATTTTTTGTTCGTTGAAGCCGACGATGCGTCCGTCGCGCTTCACAACTGTCTGTATCATAATTGGTTTATTGCGTTTAGTGGTTGTAGTAGGAAAAATACGCTTGCAAAGATAGCCATTTTTTTCTTCAAAGAGGCAGCCGTGCCCTCTCTTTTTCCTGTTAAATAATGTCAACGGCATGCTCCAAGCCATCAGTAAGGCCTTTGACTAACTGAGAGGAGAAATGACCTAAAGCAGGAAAATAGGGCGATGAAAAAAAATCTGGCAATTGACGCATGTTAGTTCAAATCTTTTCCGTATCTTTGCAAGCTCATACATATCTCATTTTATTGTATCACAACAACAGACAACAGAAAAGGCAAGATGGCAGACATGAAGAAGATGAAAACCGCGCTGATTTCAGTGTTCCACAAGGACGGGCTCGACGAGCTGCTGAAGAAACTCAACGCAGAGGGTGTGCACTTCCTCTCGACAGGCGGCACACAGAAGTTTATTGAAGAGCAGGGCTACGAGTGCCAGAAGGTGGAGGACGTGACCACCTATCCTAGCATCCTCGGCGGCCGTGTGAAGACGTTGCATCCGAAAGTGTTCGGAGGTATCCTGGGGCGTCGTGAGAACGCCGGCGACCAAGAGCAGATGAAGCAATATGACATTCCCGAGATAGATTTGGTCATCGTCGACCTTTACCCGTTTGAGCAGACGGTGGCCAGCGGTGCCTCTGAGGCTGACATCATCGAGAAGATCGACATCGGCGGCATCTCGCTGATCCGTGCGGGAGCAAAGAACTTCAACGATGTGGTGATCGTTCCCTCGAAGGCTGAGTACAGCGTGCTGCTCGACATCCTGAACCAGCAGGGCGCACAGACCACCCTTGAGCAGCGCCGTATGTTTGCCACCCGTGCCTTCGGCGTCAGCTCGCACTATGATACGGCTATAAACCAATGGTTTATGAAGTAAGAGTCGGCGAAGCCGATCCCTCTTCAGTCAACATACAAAATACAAAATTCACAAATGGGATTCTTCAGTTTCAGACAAGAGCTGGCCATGGACCTTGGCACAGCGAATACCATTATCATCAGCGGCGACAAGATTGTCGTCGATGAGCCATCAGTGGTGGCTATGGACCGCCGCACCGACAAGATGATTGCCGTGGGCGAGAGGGCCAAGATGATGTACGAAAAGACACACGACAACATCCGCACCGTGCGCCCGCTGCGCGACGGTGTCATCGCCGACTTCTCCGCTTGCGAGCAGATGATGCGCGGACTGATCAAGATGGTTCACACGGGCCATCATTTCTTCTCACCCTCCCTGCGCATGGTCATCGGCGTACCCTCGGGCTCTACCGAGGTGGAGCTGCGTGCTGTGCGTGACTCTGCCGAGCATGCCGACGGACGCGACGTGTTCCTGATTTTCGAGCCGATGGCAGCAGCTATTGGTATCGGTATCGACGTAGAGGCTCCTGAGGGTAATATGATTGTTGACATCGGCGGCGGCTCGACCGAGATTGCCGTCATCTCGCTGGGTGGTATTGTCAGCAACAACAGCATCCGTACTGCCGGCGACGACCTCACTGCCGACATTCAGGAATATATGGCGCGCCAGCACAACGTGAAGGTGTCGGAGCGTATGGCCGAACGTATCAAGATCAACGTGGGTGCCGCCCTTACCGATTTGGGTGACGAAGGCCCCGAAGACTACGTTGTTCATGGCCCCAACCGCATCACGGCTCTGCCTATGGAGGTGCCTGTGTGCTATCAGGAGATTGCTCATTGCCTCGACAAGACGGTGGCAAAGATTGAGAACGCCGTGCTGTCAGCCCTTGAGCACACACCGCCCGAACTGTATGCCGACATCGTGCAGAATGGTATCTACCTCACAGGTGGTGGTGCCCTGCTGCGTGGTCTCGACAAGCGTCTTACCGATAAAATCAACATCCCCTTCCGTGTGCCTGAAGACCCGCTGCACAGCGTGGCCAAGGGTGCAGGTATTGCTCTGAAAAACGTCGACCGCTTCTCATTCCTGATGCGTTAGGATGCAGAACCTGATAGCGTTCTTCACCAAGAACTTCCACTGGCTGCTGTTCCTATTTCTGGAGCTAGTCTGTGTGGTATTGCTGTTCCGCTACAACAGCTATCAGGGTAGTGTGTGGGTCTCGTCGGCCAATGCCGTCGTCGGCAAGGTCTACGAGTGGCAATCCGGCATCGAGCAATTCTTTAGCTTGGAAGAGCGTGCACGTCAGCTTACTGACGAGAACATCGCTCTGGAGCAACAGCTCAGCCATGTACGGCAGGAGCTGCTTGACTTGAAAGGCGACACAGCCCTTGCCGACAGCATCATGCAGGACGTTATCGGCGAGTTGCATCTTCTGCCTGCCAAGGTTGTGAGCAACAGCCTGCGACGGCCCGACAACTTGATTACTGTTGACCGTGGACGCGCCGATGGCGTACTTCCCGATATGGGTGTAATCAGCGGTACAGGCTTGGTTGGCGTGGTCTATTTGGCAGGTGAGCATTATAGTGTGGTGATGCCTTTGTTGAATGTGCACTCACGTGTCAGCTGCGCCATCCGCAATCACGGCTATTTCGGCTATATGGCCTGGGATGGCAGCAGCGCCACCGATGCCTTCATGGAGGATGTGCCTCGACATGCACAGTTCAACACCGGCGAGTGGGTAGAGACCAGCGGCTACAGCGACATCTTCCCGCCGGGTATTACCATCGGCAAAATCATGGCCATCGGCAACTCGGCCGACGGTCTGTCCTATCGGCTTCGCGTAAGGCTGAATACCGACTTCAGCCGTCTGCGCGAGGTCAGTATCATTACTGACGATACATTCCCTGAGCGCTTGCAGTTGCTGAAAGCTGCACGCGACTCTATGGCAGTGGCAAACTAAGACACCATGACAATAGATATTCTACGACGGCTGTTTGTCTGCATCATCGTATGCCTGCTGCAGGTGCTGGTGTTCGACCGCATCTGGCTGTTCAATGTGGCCACGCCGCTGATGGTCGTCTATTTCATCATCGCCCTGCCACGCGGCTATCCGCGATGGGGTGCCCTGCTGTGGAGTTTCTTCCTCGGCTTGGCTGTTGATATGTTCCGCAACACACCGGGCGTCACCGCTGCCTCGCTCACTATTATCGGTATGGTGCAGCCCAACCTGATCGAGCTCTTCCTTCCTCGCGATGCCGAGCCCGATATCAAGTCGTCGGTACGCTCCTTGGGTATGTGGCATTTCCTTAGCCTTGCCGCCATTCTTGTTGTCATCTTCTGTCTCGTCTTCTTCGTGCTGGAGGCCTTCACCTTAGCTGCCTGGCTCTATTGCCTGCAGTGTGCCGGCGCCAGCGCCCTGCTTACCCTCGCCCTTATCATGGCATTTGAAACGGTCAGGAAATAACGGTTATTGTTAATCGGTGATTGATGAAGAAGGACTACGGGCTGGAATACAGGAAATACGTGGTGGGACTGGTGGCTGTCGTCATTGTCGCAGTCTATATCCTGCGCCTGCTCAGCCTGCAGCTGATGAGCGACGACTATAAGCAGAACGCCGATAACAATGCTTTCCTTCAGAAGATAGACTATCCTGCCCGTGGCATCATCACCGATCGCAATGGCACGCTGCTGGTCTACAACCAGCCCAGCTATGATATTATGGTGGTGGAGAAAGAGGCCCGTGACCGCTTCGACACGCTGGAATTCTGCAACACCCTCAACATCACCCGCGAGGACTTTGAGAGATGCGTTCAGGCGATGCATGACAGGCATCGCAACCCGGGCTACTCACCCTATACACCGCAAAGGCTGATCAGTCAGCTCTCTGAATACGACTTCTCCGTCTTTCAGGAGAAGTCCTACCGTTTCCCCGGCTTCTCCGTGCAGAAGCGTAGTATCCGCCAGTATGAATATCCCTACGCAGCCCATGTGCTGGGCGATGTGGCCGAGGTGAGCGAGGCCGATATCGAGGCTGACGACTATTACCTGCCCGGCGACTATATCGGCAAGCTGGGCGTGGAGCGTTTCTATGAGAAACAACTACGCGGCGAGAAGGGCATACAGGTGCTGCTGCGAGATGCCCACGGACGTATTCAAGGAAGTTATCAGAATGGTGCCATGGACAAAAAGCCCGTACCTGGCAAGAACCTCACCCTCGCCATCGACAAGGATTTGCAGGCGCTGGCTGAGCGCTTGTTGGAAGGAAAGATTGGCAGCATCGTGGCCATCGAGCCGAAAACGGGCGAGGTGCTCTGCATGGCCTCGTCGCCCACCTACGATCCACGTATCATGGTAGGTCGCCAGCGCTCAAAGAGTCACAAGGAGCTGGGACAAGATCCTTGGAAACCTCTGCTCAACCGCAGCATTATGGGTCAGTATCCGCCAGGCTCGACGTTCAAGACAACGCAAGGCCTTACCTTCCTCAGCGAGGGCATTATCACGGCACAGACACCTTATCCCTGCTATCGAGGCTTTGTCTTCAAAGGCCTGCGTGTGGGCTGTCATGGTCATGGTTCGCCGCTTCCCTTGGTGCCTGCCATCAGCACGTCATGTAATGGTTTCTTCTGCTGGGGCCTCTACCATATGCTGGGCAATACCACGAAATATGGCACTGTGCAGAATGCGATGAACACATGGCGCGACTACATGGTGTCGATGGGCTTCGGTCGTCCCCTGGGTGTCGACCTGCCTGGCGAGAAACGCGGCCTCATTCCCAATGCCGAGTTCTACGACAGCCACTATCAGGATCGCTGGAACGGCCTCACCATTATCTCCATCGCCATCGGTCAGGGCGAGGTGAACGCTACGCCCTTGCAGATAGCCAATCTCGGAGCCACCATCGCCAATCGTGGCTGGTTCATCACACCCCATGTGGTTCATGAGATTGAAGGCGAACCACTCGACTCACTCTATACCACACGTCGCTATAGCATGGCGCCTGAATGGGCCTACGACCTGATTGTCAAGGGTATGCGTTCAGCAGCACTCGGCGGCACCTGTAAGGCCCTTGCACACTACGATTTCGTGCCTTGCGGCAAGACTGGTACTGCTCAGAACAGAGGCCACGACCACAGCGTGTTCATGGGCTTCGCACCGATGGACGAGCCGCAGATTGCCGTTGCCGTCTATGTGGAGAATGGTGGTTGGGGTGCCACCTACGGCGTGCCCATCGGCGGGCTTATCATGGAGCGCTTTATCAAGGGCGAGCTATCCGATGCTTCTGCAAAACGTGCCAATGAAATACAGGCTCGCCGTATCAACTATGGCACAGACGATAGATAATGAAGTGTTTTTTGACGATTTCTTAAAAAAAGTTTTGTTTTTTGGATAAATTTGGCGAACTTTGCACACTGAACACAATATTATATACAAAACAGTAACAAAAGCTATGGCTGAAAAATTGGAAGTGAAAGAACTCGACCAAGTGGTGGTTCGCTTCTCAGGAGACTCCGGCGATGGCATGCAGCTGGCTGGTAACATTTTTTCTACCGTCAGCGCCACCGTTGGCAATGGCATCTCAACGTTCCCCGACTATCCCGCAGACATCCGCGCCCCGCAGGGCTCACTGACTGGCGTCAGCGGCTTTCAGGTGCACATCGGCGCAGGCAAGGTCTACACGCCTGGTGACCTGTGCGACGTATTGGTGGCTATGAATGCTGCAGCTCTGAAGACTCAGTATCGCTATGCTAAGCCCGGGGCAACCATTATTATCGATACCGACAGCTTCGGTCCGAAGGATCTGGAGAAGGCACAGTTTAAGACGGAAGACTATCTCGGTGAGATGGACATCGATGCTGATCGCGTCATTGCCTGTCCCATGACACAGATGGTGAAGGCTGCATTGGAAGACTCCGGCATGGACAACAAGGCCATGCTGAAGTGCCGCAATATGTTCGCCCTGGGTCTTGTGTGCTGGCTCTTCGACCGCGACCTCAACCTCGTGGCCAACTTCCTGAAGGAGAAGTTCGCCAAGAAGCCCGCCATCGCCGAGGCCAACATCAAAGTGATACAGGCAGGCTATGATTATGGTCACAACACCCACTCGTCAGCTACCAACGTTTATCGCATCGAGTCGAGCGTGAAAGAGCCCGGTCGCTATATGGACATCACAGGCAACAAGGCCACGGCTTATGGTCTCATTGCCGCCGCTGAGAAGGCAGGTCTGCCGCTCTATCTTGGCAGCTATCCCATCACACCGGCTACCGATATCCTGCATGAGCTGTCGAAGCACAAGTCCTGCGGCGTCATCACCGTGCAATGCGAAGACGAGATCAGCGGCTGCGCATCAGCTGTTGGTGCAGCCTTTGCGGGTGCCCTTGCTGCCACCAGCACCTCCGGCCCTGGCATCTGTCTGAAGAGCGAGGCTATGAACCTGGCCGTTATCGACGAGCTGCCCCTCGTGGTCATCGACGTACAGCGCGGCGGCCCCTCGACAGGCCTGCCCACAAAGAGTGAGCAGACCGACCTGTTGCAGGCTCTCTACGGCCGTAATGGTGAGAGTCCGATGCCTGTCATCGCCGCCCTCAGTCCGACGGACTGCTTCGATGCAGCTTTCGATGCCGCAAAGATGGCACTAGAGCACCTGACGCCTGTCGTGCTGCTGACCGACGCCTTCGTAGCCAACGGCAGCGGCGCCTTCCTACTGCCCGAGTCAATGGACGAACTGGAAGACATCAATCCTCATTATGTTACGCCAGAGCTGAAAGGACACTATACGCCCTATTTCCGTGACCCGGAGACACTGGTGCGCTACTGGGCCATCCCCGGGCAGGAGGGCTACACGCATATCCTGGGCGGTCTGGAGAAAGACGGACGTACCGGCGCCATCAGCACCGACCCCGAGAACCACGACGAGATGTGCCGTCTGCGTGCCGAGAAGGTGGCCCGCATACCCGTTCCCGACCTCGTAGTGGAGGGTGACCGCGACCGTGCCGACCTGCTTATCGTGGGCTTCGGCTCCACCTATGGCCATCTCTATAGTGCTATGCAAGAGCTGCGTAAGAAAGGCCATCGCGTGGCCCTGGCACAGTTCCGCTATATCAACCCGCTGCCTAAGAATACCACCCGTGTGCTGAGCAAGTATCCCAATGTGGTTGTGGCCGAGCAGAACCTCGGTCAGCTGGCCGCTTACCTGCGCTCTCAAGTCGACGAGTTTGTGCCTTATCAGTTCAACCAGGTCAAGGGTCAGCCCTTCGTGGTCAGCGAACTTGTAGAGGCTTTCGAGAACATCCTTGAGCCGCGCCGCACACGTATATCATCAGTCAGTCTTTCCATGTCCGATTAAACAAAAAGCTATGAACGAGTATACATTCAACGATTATAAGAAAGGACAACCCAGGTGGTGTCCGGGTTGTGGCGACCATTTCTTCCTGGCTTCGCTGCACAAGGCGATGGCAGAGACGGGTGTTGCACCTCACGAGATGGCCGTCATCTCAGGCATTGGCTGTTCAAGCCGTCTGCCGTATTACGTCAACACCTATGCCATGCAGACCATTCACGGCCGTGCTGCTGCTATAGCTACAGGCGCTAAGATCGTCAATCCGAAGCTGTGTATCTGGCAGATTAGTGGCGATGGTGACGGCTTGGCTATTGGCGGCAACCACTTCATCCATGCCATGCGCCGCAACATCGATCTGAATATGATCCTGCTCAACAACCGCATCTATGGTCTGACGAAGGGACAGTACAGCCCCACCAGCCCACGTGGATTCGTTAGCAAGTCGAGCCCTTACGGTACAGTCGAGGATCCGTTCCGTCCGGCTGAGCTGTGCTTTGGTGCCCGCGGACATTTCTTCGCCCGTTGTGTGGCCACCGATGCCAAGGGCTCCATCGAGGTGTTGAAGGCCGCCTATGAGCACAAGGGTGCCAGCGTCACCGAGGTGCTGCAGAACTGTGTCATCTTCAACGACCACTGCCACGATATCGTCTACAACAACGAGGGCCGTAAGAAGAACGCTATCTATGTACGTCACGGCGAGAAACTCGTCTTTGGCGAGAACAACGAGTTCGGACTGGTGCAGCAGGGCTTCGGCCTGAAGGTGGTGGAGATTGGCAAGGACGGCTACACCATCGACGACGTCCTCGTGCACGACGCCCACTGTGAGGATAACACCCTGCAGCTGAAGCTCGCCATGATGTCGCCTGAAGACGGATTCCCCATCGCCCTCGGTGTCATCCGCGACGTGGAGGCTCCCACCTACGACGAGGCTGTGCACCAGCAGCTGGCCGATGTCTCAGCTCAGAAGAAGTACCACAACTTCATGGAGCTGCTTGAGACCAATGATATCTGGGAAGTGAAATAATCCCTCTCACACCTCTTACTTCACACCTCTCAACTCTTACCTCACACCCCCAACGCTATGCTGATACTCTTCAAGCTCCTTGGCTCCTTGGCTCTGCTGATGTTCGGTATGAAGTCGATGAGCGACGCCCTGCAGAAGATGGCCGGCCCGCAGCTGCGCCATGTGCTGGGTGCCATGACCACCAACCGCTTTACCGGCATGTTGACGGGTACCGTCGTCACGGCATCGGTGCAGTCGTCGACGGCCACCACGGTGATGACCGTCTCGTTTGTCAACGCAGGTTTGCTGACGCTGGCACAGGCCATCTCGGTCATCATGGGTGCCAATATAGGCACCACGCTCACTGCCTGGATCATGGCTTTGGGAGCATCCTTCGACATCAGCATTGTGAGCTATGTGGGATTCTTCATGGGCATCATCCTCATCTATATGAAGAAGCACCGCTACATCGGCGACTTCCTCTTTGGCTTGGGCCTGCTGCTCCTGGGACTGACCACACTGCGCATGACGGGCAATGAGATGGATCTGGGACATAACCCGCAGGTGCTGGCGTTCTTCCAGTCGTTTGACCCCAACTCCTTCTGGACTACGCTGGTGTTCCTGCTGTTGGGTGGTGTGCTCACGTTCTGCGTACAGTCGTCGGCAGCTGTGATGGCCATCACGATGCTGCTCTGCGGCAGTGGCGCCATGCCTATCTATCAAGGTATTGCACTGGTGCTGGGCGAGAACATCGGCACTACCATCACCTCGAACCTCGCAGCCCTCTCGGCCAACACCCAGGCTCGCCGTGCCGCCTTGGCGCACATGTTCTTCAACGTGTTCGGCGTCATCTGGATCCTGATAGTGTTCCGCTGGTTCATCGATGGTGTGGTTTATATTGTCGACAATGTAATGGGACAGGCCGATTCCCCTATCCAGTCGAAGCTGAACTTCACCTTGGCCGCCTTCCACACGGGCTTCAATGTCATCAACGCAGGCATCCTCATCTGGTTTATTCCGCAGATAGAGAAGTTTGTGTGCTGGGTCATCAAGTCGAAGAAGGTGGACGAGGAGGAAGACTTCCGCCTGCACTTCATCACAGCCGGCTTCATGAAGACGCCTGAGCTCTCAGTCCTCGAGGCACAGAAGGAGATACAGTCGTTCTCTGAGCGCATGCAGCGCATGTTTGGCATGGTGCAGGTGCTGCTCAACGAGTCGTCGTCGCTGACGGGCAAGAAGCAGGATGACGAGAAGTTCAACAAGCTCTTCACACGCATCGAGAAATATGAGGGCATCAGCGACAATATGGAGCTGGAGATTGCGAAGTATCTGGAGCAGGTCAGCGATGCCCACCTCTCTGATGAGACGAAGGGCAAGATTCGTGCTATGCTGCGTGAGATCAGCGAACTGGAGAGCATCGGCGACGCCTGCTACAACATGGCTCGCACCATTCGTCGCAAGTACAATGGTAAGCAGGATCACTTCAACGAGCACCAGTACAGTCATCTGCACCAGATGATGGGCCTGACGGAGAATGCCCTCCAGCAGATGAACCAGCTGATGGGCGGACGCAAGGAGAGCTACGACGTCAACCGCACGTTCAACATCGAGAACGAAATCAACAACTTCCGCAACCAGCTGAAGGCGCAGAACATCATCGACATCAACAACCACGAATACACCTATGCCGAAGGTACTGTCTACATGGACCTCATCAACGAGTGCGAGAAGCTCGGCGACTATGTCGTCAACGTCGTTGAGGCCCGTATGGGTACCCGTCAGCGCGAAGCTTGACAATCAAACTACAAGATATGACATTTACTGAACAAGCCAACAAAATTTTCAACCAGGCCATCAACGACTATCACCTGACAGACAACGTTGACACGCCTATCCGCAATCCCTACGAGCGTGGAACCATCGAGTTCCGCCTCTATCTGAAGTGTTGGATAGACACGGTGCAATGGCATTATGAGGATATCATCCGCGACCCTCACATCGACCCCACGGAAGCACTGGCCTTGAAACGCCGCATCGACCGTTCCAACCAGGACCGCACAGACCTTGTGGAGGATATCGACTCCTATTTCCGTCATACATACAGCGAGGTGAAGCCCCTGCCTGATGCACGCCTGAATACAGAGAGCCCTGCATGGGCTGTCGACCGTCTCAGCATCCTGGCCCTGAAGATCTACCACATGAAAGAACAGGTGGATCGTGCTGATGCCTCCGACGAGCACCGTGCCAAGTGTCAGGCCAAGCTCAGCGTGCTGCTGGAGCAGCAGGTGGATCTCTCCACCGCCATCGACCAACTGCTTGAGGATATCGAGGCAGGCCGCAAGTACATGAAGGTCTATCGCCAGATGAAGATGTACAACGACCCAGCCACCAATCCTGTGCTGTACAAAAAGTAATATTATAGTCGTTTAGGATATTAGTTGTTTGGTCGTTTGGGAAAAATACTCTGCTGTCATTTATTCCTAATTTACTAAACGACTAAACGACCAAACGACAAAAAAACATGAAACGCAAGCATATACTTGTCATCCGCTTTTCTTCCCTCGGCGATGTCGCGATGGTGGTACCTGTGGTCTACTCACTGGCCATACAGTACCCCGATGTGCGTATCACCGTGCTCAGCCGTCCTTTTGCCCGTCCTTTGTTTGAAGACCTGGCGCCAAACGTCAGCTTCATGGAGGCCGACCTCAAGGGCGAGTATCACGGCGTACGTGGCCTGAACAGCCTCTACCGCCGCCTGGTGGCGAAGCAGTTTACGCATGTCGCCGACCTGCATAGTGTGCTGCGCTCCGACTACCTGCGCCTGCGATTCAATATGGGACGCTTCCGTGTGGAGCACATAGAGAAGCATCGTCGCCAGCGTCGTCATCTCGTGGCCAAGAGCAGCAAGAAGCGGGTGGAGCAGCTGCCCACATCGTTTGAGAACTATCTCAACGTCTTCCGCCGTCTTGGCTTCCCCATCGACCAGCCGTCGTTCACCTCCATCTTCCCTCCTGAAGGTGGCAACCTCAACCTCCTGCCGGCTGCCATTGGGCCAAAACGCTCATGGGAGCAATGGATAGGCATTGCACCTTTCGCCGCCCATCAGGGTAAGATTTATCCAATGGAGAAGATGCAGCAGGTCATTGCCTTGCTGACACAGCGCTATCCCAAGGCACGCCTCTTCCTCTTCGGCCGAGGCCATCAGGAGGAGCAGGTCTTCCCGCAATGGCAGCAGCAGTTTCCCCAGTGTGTCTATGTGGGCAACCTGTTGGAAACCATGCATCAGGAGCTCATTCTGATGAGCCACCTCGATGTGATGCTGTCGATGGACTCCGCCAATATGCACATGGCCTCGCTCACCGCCACGCCCGTTGTCTCCGTCTGGGGTGCTACGCATCCCTATGCAGGCTTCTTGGGCTGGAAGCAGCGGGAGGACAACGCCATCGGCCTCGACCTCGACTGCCGTCCGTGCAGCATCTACGGACAGAAACCCTGCAAACGTGGCGACTATGCCTGTCTGCACGGCATCACACCTGAAACCATCGTTGACAAAATCGCTCAACAATTAACACTAAACACCCAACAACTATGAAGAAGTATGTATGCGACGTATGCGGATACGTCTATGATCCTGAAGTAGGTGATCCTGATAGCGGCATCGCTGCTGGTACAGCATTTGAAGACATCCCCGAGGACTGGGTATGCCCCGTCTGCGGCGTCACCAAGGACGACTTCCATCAGGAGGATTAAGGACGTCTCCGTCTAACCCTTCGACATCATCAGCCGGAATAGGGCCTTGCCTTAATTCTCAGGTATTTGTTTCATCCGCTGGTTCAATTGAATCAGCGCAGGGATGAGAATGCATAGTGAGAAGAGCAGGGCCATGCCCAGTCGTGCATTGCCTGGGCCGATGATGTCCTGCAGCGTCTGCGGGTTGTGGTAGACGTGGAACATCACGTAGGCTGCTGAGTTGTTCACCCAGTGATAGACCACGCCAGGCACGATGCTACGCGTGCGCATGTACATCCATCCTAATAGCAGACCGATAAGGAACGTGTGGGGCATCTGTCCAGGATTCATGTGCACCAGCGAGAAGATAAGAGCCGACAGCGCTATCATCAGCCATTTCTTCTCAGGCTTCCATTCCAGCAGGCTCTTCAGCACACAGCCTCTGAACACCATTTCCTCTACCAGCGGTGGCAGCAGCGCTATCACCATATAGCCGCCTGGCTCAAGCATGAGGTCGCTCATCTGTTTCTCAGTTTCGTCTGCTATCTCCTTTGCCCATCCCGTCCACTCAGGCAATAGCCCTTGCAGTACCAGCGACGGCACGATGGCACCCAAGGCCGCTATCCCACTCCAGAACAGCACACTCCACGGGTGGCTCAGCAGATAGCTGCGCGAAGCCTTAAACCATCCCTGCGTCAAGAATACGATGGTGACAAACAGCGAGAATACCACCATTGTGATGACATCCCATAGCGTTGGCATCGAGTCTTCAGGGCTGCCTCCGGTAAAGAGCATGTAGGCTCCGATGACCAGGAACGAGGCCACAAACTGCGTAGCCAGAAATGCAAAGATATAAAGTAGTGCCTTCTTCATTTTTTCGTTTTCGTTTTCTTCGCCTCCTCGGCATCTCGAGCCATCTGCTGTGCCAGCTCCTCAGCCGAGTCGAAGTGTTTTTCGTCGCGCAGACGTGCCACAAAGGCAATCTCGATGCGCTGTCCGTAGAGGTCACCCTCGAAGTCGAGGATATGCGTCTCTATGCTTCGCTGGTGACCGTCGAAGGTAGGCCGCATCCCGATGTTTGTAATGCCTGTAAAGGTGGAAGGTGAGAAGATAGATGGCGAGGCGTCCAACCTCCCCTCCCGCACGGGAGGGGTCAGGGGTGGGTGTACGCTCACGGCATAGACGCCGTCGGCAGGCACGAGCCTGCAACTGTCCACCTTCATATTGGCCGTAGGAAAGCCCATCTTCCTGCCCTGTTCGAAGCCGTGCTCCACTATGCCACAGAGGTTGTAGGGCCGTCCCAGACATTGTGCCGCCTCGTCTACACGTCCCTCGCTAATCAGCCGGCGTATCAGCGAAGAGCTGATATGAGAGGTGTGAGGTGAGAGGTAAGAGGTAAGAGGAGAGAGGAAAGGTGGGACTTGCAGTCCTTCGCCGCACACCACCTCGATGCCCATCTCCTGGCCATAGCGCACATAGTCGCTGAAGCCCTCATGCGTGTCAGGTGTGCGATGTCCGAAACGGTTGTCATAGCCCGTCAGCAGCAGGCTTACGCCCAGCCGCTCCTTCAGCACCTGCTGCATGAAGTCATGGGCCGTCAACCGGGCCATCGCCTCGTCGAAGGGCAGCACCACCAGCAGGTCGATGCCCGTCTGCCGCAGCAGCTCCACCTTCTCGTCCAGCGTCGTCAGCAGCAAGGGGTGCCACGCCGTGTCCACCACCTGTCGCGGATGGCGGTCGAAGGTAATAGCCATCGAGGGCCAGCCGTGCTCCTTAGCCTGTTGGCAGAGCTGCTCCAGCACATAGCAATGGCCGCGATGCACACCGTCGAAGAATCCGATGGTGGCGGCATAGCTGCCTTTCAGGCGCGTCTCATCTGTCAGGGAAATGACTTTCATTCAGGCTGCAAAGGTACAAATAAGCGAGAGAAAAGCAAAAGAAAAAAGCCTGTTTTTTCTTTTCTGTTCCGAGCGAGCGTACCTTCGGTGCTAGCCAAAGGTACAAATAAGCGGGCGAATACATTTCCCTTTATCTTGCTTTTTTTAATTTTCGCCTGAAAAATTTGGATATTTGCGGAAATCGTCGTACCTTTGCGCCGTGATTCGCCCCTCGTGGGGATGTCGCACCGCCTTTCGGCAGGTTCGGGCTTTTAGCTCAGTTGGTTAGAGCAACAGACTCATAATCTGGAGGTCGTAGGTTCAAGCCCTACATGGCCCACAAGAGTTCAGGGAAAATCCTGGACTCTTTTTTTTGTGATTTCTAACCTCACATTGATGAGTCCGCGTTTTGCGGACTCATCCTTTTGCCCCTTTCTTATGACAGTGCCTGTCCCTGATGTCTTTTTTCTTCGGCAAAAATTTGGCATTTTCAGTTATTATTCCTATTTTTGCACCAACATAGCAACATTTATGTATTTGAACCTAAGACAGGCTTTTCAAATCTATCAATAAGAAAACGGAACAATAACTATAAAAGAATAAATAACTATGATAAAAAGAAGAGCGTTTTTTGTGCTACTCTTAGCATTACTTCCTTTTGTAGGATGGGCGCAACAAAAGAGTTATTATGGCCAGCATGTCAGTATCAAGCGGACAACGGGTGATAGTATCCAGTATGTAATCAGGGAAAACAAACCATTTAAACCTGTTATAAAGGATGGGCAGGTTGTATGGTCGTTTAATGACTGGTTTGAAAAAGAAGGTTCATCAGGTCATGAATTTGAGCTGAAAGAAAAGTTTTCAATTGCCAACGTTGAAAACTTTGATTTCCGAAGTTTTGAATATGACGAGTTAGAATCTCACAAAGCATTGATGGAGTTTTATCACTCACTGGACGGAGATAATTGGCCACATAATGACAACTGGTGCTCTGACAAACCAATTAATGAGTGGTATGGTGTCAATTATAACAATTCGTATGCAATAGAACCAACCCCATGGGTATCGGCATTAAGTCTTATTGACTGGGATTGTCAATTGAACTCTTCAGTAGGCTCTTTGCCTGAATGTTTGTCGAAAATGGGACAACTCGAATATTTGGAAATAGTCGGTTTTAAGCTAAATGGTAATATTCCTGATTTTCTTGGGAATAACTACTCATTAAAATTTTTGCATCTTGGTGAAAACCAATTATCAGGAACTCTTCCTATGTCAATTGCCCAATTACCAAACCTTTGGATTTTTAACATCAACTCCAATCAATTTGAAGGTCAACTCCCAGAGGATTTTATCTGTGAATTGATGAACAAGCTTCCTGGTAGTAACTTTAATCTTAATGAGAACTTTTTTACGGGTAAAATCCCAGAAAGAATAGTCAATCATCCCCATTTCTGTGATTGTTGGCCATCCTTCTTGATATCACAACGTGGCGAAGGACTCGACCTCTCAGATTTGAAGATTCCAGCTCCAAACTTTACAGCGAAGGATCTCAATGGAAATACAATAGACCTGAAGGAAGAGTATAAGAAACACAATTTTACCTTGCTCTATAAGTGGGGGCTATGGTGCTCGGCTTCTGAAGAATTGAATAAAACTATGGTTCCTGTTTATAACGCCTATAAAGACAACGGGTTTGAGATAATAGGTATTCATTATGATCTAAGTGGTGAAGATGATGGATTGGCAGATTATATGAAGGATCATGTTATTCCATGGAATAACATATTAAACAATGAATCGGGATGGAGAGGAACTGGCGAAGGACGAGACATTTTCAGTTGGGGAGGAACGCCTCAGTGGTTTTTGGTTGACCAAGATGGTACAATCGTAATAAATAGTCTAATGGATGGGTATGAAAAACTATATCCCTATTTAGAGGAAAAATTAGGTTCCGTTGAAATTTACACCTCTACTGATTACTCTCGTGATGGAGAAGTGACTACACTCCAAACGGCAACGGTCGGCCAAGGGGTTGATCTTGTTTTTGTTGGTGAAGGATTTACAGACAAAGATATTGAAGAAGGTACATACGACATACGGATGATGGATGCCATGGAACAATTCTTTGTCTATGAACCATATTCTTCACTACGAAACCGTTTTAACGTCTACGCAGTCAAGGCCGTTTCACCTAATGCTGAGTTTTATGGACGTCTTGCCAAACATGCCATTGACGAAGACCCTGCTAAGGCTTTTGAATATGCCTCGAAAGTTCCTAATCTGATAGAAGGTCGCCCAATGCGAGTCAATGTGATTTACAACAGTAATAGTGGTGGGCGAAGCTATTGCATGATGTTTGATGATTATTCCTATGTGGCATTAGATATGGAAGGTATAACAGACAACGTTATCAACCATGAGGGTGGAGGCCATGGGATTGGTAGATTGTTGGATGAATATGTTGAGCATGGTTATGAGAAAGAATCGTTATCAGAGGACAATAAGAACTATATGGATTTGCTCTGGACAGCATACGGTCAGGGAGCTAACGTCGATTGGCGTTCTAATCCGACAGAAGTGAAGTGGGCACGGTTTATTAACGATCCTCGTTACGCTGATGAGCAGATTGGCGTCTATGAAGGCAGCTACCTCTATCAGTATGGTGCCTATCGTCCCACATATAATAGTATGATGCGCTATAATGATTCCCCCTTCAATGCTCCAAGCCGTGAGGAAATCTATAAGCGGGTAATGAAGGAATCGGAGGGAGACGGTTGGGTTTACGACTATGAAACCTTCGTGCAGTTCGATGCTGCTGGCCGTCAGCAGTTCATCAATGAAATGTCTTATGCTGGTGCACGCAGCAAAGACAAGAGGCAGGAATCCGTGGTGCGCACGGCTCCACCCGTATTTGTAAAGGGCACCTGGCGCGATGCGATGAAAAAGAAATAATATTGAACAATATAATAGTAGTAAGATATGAATACAAGTAACAACAACCTCAGGCATTGGGCCGTGTTGCTCTTCCTTCTTGTATGGCTCCCGATAAACGGACTGGCACAGACCGCCAAGTTTGAAATGGTCGTCGAGAGAAACGACGGTACGGAATTGGCTTTCCGCATCACAGATGACTTCCCGCAGCTGCAATACTCGTATGGAGGAGAAGAAGGTGTCAATACGATAGAAATACAAACAGCAGCAGGCAACACATCTGTACCCTGCCCAGAGATTAAGCGATTGTTTACCCGTGAGGTGGTGGTAGTACAGGGCGACGTGACGGGTAGCGGCACAGTAGATATTCAGGATGCCACCATCGTGGTGAACTATATCCTTAACCCCGAGAGTGGTGAGGGCTCAGATATGACAGTGGCCGATATGAATGGCGACGGTGAGGTAGATGTGTTTGACGTGACGGCCATCATCAATGTCATATTGAGCGGTGGCGGTAATTCGATGTCAGCAAGGAGTAATATACGACAGCACGAATCCTCAGAGTCCGTCAATATGACTGCTGACGGCAAAGGTGTTCTGCTTGATATAGCTAATGCCAATAGGTTCACCTCATTCCAATTCGATGTTGAGGTGCCTCAGGGGGTAGAACTTCTGGGAATTGACTGGAGCCAGACAACAAACCACTCCTTGCAGTTTGCCAAGACAGGCGAGAGTCGCTATACGGTAGTAGCCTTGTCGTTAGAGAGTTCACCATTGCCGTCGACAGGCGAAGGATTGCTCAGGCTTCGTTTCTCAGGAATGGGCAGCGGAGAGGTAGGCATCAGCAACGTACTCTTTGTCACACCGCAAGGTGAGGCTGCCCGTTTCGGCAATAGTACGCTGAACATGACATCAGGCATTCATGGCATCACCTGTACACAGGGTGAACAGATATTCGACCTGTCGGGCCGTAGGCTGATCATTAAACGCGAAGAGTTGGGCAAGGGCATCTATATGATTGGCAATAATAAAGTAGTCATCAAATAAACAAGTTGTGCATATGAAGAAACTATTATTACTAATGATAGCTCTGCTTACACAGACTTTGGCTGATGCCAAACAAATCAGCGAACAGGAAGCTATGCAGAAAGCTCTACAGTTTTTGCAAGGAAAACAGATTATCACAAAGGACAATGCCCGAAAAATGAATCGTGCACCGCAAAAAGATGCCAATCAAGCCTATTATATCTTCAACGTAGAGAAGGGTGGCTTTGTCATTGTTGGTGGTGATGACCGTGTTCCTGAGATACTTGGCTATTCAGAGCACGGAAAAATGGACTTGGATCTTGCGCCAAGTAACGTGAGGTGGTGGCTAGATTATTACAGCCAATATATCAACAGCCTCGATGAACGTTCAACGGCAAATAAAGTATGTAAAGCTCCTGATTCAAGACCCGCCATTACTCCGATGATAACTTCCACATGGGCACAGGGGAGTCCATACAATGAACAATGCCCGACTATTGATGGTCAGCACTGCTTGACAGGATGTGTGGCAACGGCGATGGCTCAGGTAATGAATTACTATCAATGGCCAATCCAGACCACGAATGTTATTCCTGGCTATACAACCACAATGACTGGAATCGACGTGCCTGCTCAACCCATTACCACGATTGGTTGGGACAAGATAATGGATCAATACAATAGTTGGGAAGAATATAGTAAGGAACAGATAGATGCTATATCCAATTTGATGCTATTATGTGGAACGTCTGTTAAGATGGAATATAGCCTTGATGCTTCCATAGCATCGGGTGCTCTTGTTCCTGCTGCATTAATCAATTTTTTTGACTATGACGGAGGGGCACATATCGTCTATCGGGATGGATATAGTGATGAAGATTGGGAAAACGTCATCTATCAGGAACTCCAAAACGGTCGTCCAGTAATTTATGGTGGTGTTGCTGCTATTTCTGGAGAAGGACATGCATTTATCTGTCATGGATATGCTGATGGATTGTATTATATCAACTGGGGTTGGGGTTCTGGTGAATTATATGATGGTTATTTCGCACTTTCCATGGATCCTCGTGGAAAGGAAGGCTATTCGTTCAACCAGACCGCAATCATCGGTATCCAGAAACCGCATGGTGGGGCAGCCGACTACAAACCTATTACAGTGACCTACATGGCATCTCCGGTTTCTTCTGTCAGTAGAGCATCCAATGAAGATGATTTCTCTGTATCTTTTGACTGGAAAATTCAGAATTCCCTGTTAGAAACAAAGAATTTTGAAATTGGCTTTGCATTATATCAGGGTAATACGTTAAAAGAATTGTTTGCGGTAGGATCTGGTGACTTAAACCCTGACGATCTTATCTATAGTTCTACAACCCTATTTTTTGGCGCGAACTATCCTGAAGGCACTTACCGGCTCATGGCAGTATATCGGGAAAACGAGTCATCGGAATGGCAGAAAGCAGAAGGTGCAGAACACCGCAGTATCTGGGTTAAGATAGAAGGAAATACCCTTTCACTGGTAAGCATTGGTCAATACTTTACAGTTGAAACGAATGGGGGAACCATTATATATGTCATTACAGACGCAGCCAATAAGAGGGTTGAATTGGTCAGTGGCTATGGTCTTTACGGAGATGTAGTTATTCCAGAGACTGTAGAGGGATATAGAGTGTCATCAATCGGTTTAGGAGCATTTAGTGGGGGATGTCCAGACCTACAATCCATCTCTCTTCCTGAAGGAATCATAACTATTCCAGTAATTTGCTTTTTTGGTTGTAGCAACCTGAAAAGCATAAAATTGCCAAGTACCGTCACCACTATAAAGAATGGTGCTTTCCAGTGTTCTGGTCTTGTAGAGTTTAGAGCCAACGAAGGATTAAAAGTCATAGAAGGCAACGCATTTTATAGTTGTACATCCCTTAAAAATGTTTATATCTCAAAAACAGTTACTGACATCCATGATGATGCTTTCGCTTATTGTACCGCTCGTGAATTCTTTGAGGTGGAAAATGGGAACCCAATTTACGACTCAAGAGATAACTGTGGTGCCATAATTATAACGGAAAGGAATCAACTATTATGTGCAGGTCTTAATTCTTTTATACCTGAAAGCGTTGATCGGATTTGTCCACCAGGATTTAGTTGGTTGCCTACTTTGACAACTCTTCATGTACCCAAACATGTGATAGAGTTTTCTGCAGGAGCTTTTCAGGATTGTTGGGGACTGACTACTATTACCGTAGATCCTGCTAACCTTTATTTCGATTCACCAGGTAATAGTAATGTCGTACGTATATTGGGCAATGCATGGGCTATTGAGGTCGGTGCCAGTAACTCATATATCCCAGAGGGCACTCAAGTTATTCAGAGTATGGCATTTAAAGGACGTAAAGGTCTGAAAATCATTAATCTCCCTGAAGGAGTTGTGAGTGTTGACGAGGGGGCTTTCTGGGGATGCGATGACCTAATGACCGTTACATTCCCTTCCACACTTGTGAGATTGGGGCATTGGGCATTTCAAAGATGCCCTCTCAGTACTATCATATTGCCAGCAAGCCTGAGCGATGTCAAGGACAATGTTTTTGCAAGATGTCCGTTAAAAGAAATAACATCGTTATCAAAGAACCCGATTCCGATACCAGATGATATGTTTAGTTATAATATTACTCAGAATGGATATATCGTTGAAGAATCTGAGACTCCTGACATCATCTATCAGAACGCAATTCTATATGTTCCGTATGGTTGTAAGAGCAAGTATCAGAATACAGACGGATGGAAAAAGTTCGCCAACATTCAGGAGATGTCGTACGTCTTGATGGGCGATGTGAATGGAGACGGTAGTCTTTCAAACGATGACATTGTTGTTTTGTCCGATGCTATATCTGGCAAGGACACTTCTAAGTATGTCAATCCTCAAGTAGCCGATGTCAATGAAGATGGCTTTATTGATATCAGGGATGTGTTGAAATTAACAGATATGATTAATGAAAAATAGAATGATGATGAAATACAATAGATGTTTATATTTATTCCTCATGCTATGGATTTTGGCAACAGGAAAATGTATGGCACAATATTACGGAAATATGTTTCCTGGTCAGACGAAGGATGTGACATTCTATGTAAATGCAAGTCGCGGCTATCAGTTCGAATTATCACTTGCTAAAGGTTTATCTTTTGTTCCTGTGACAGAAGACGGAAGTTTTCTGACCTTTGAGGATGAAACACAAACCACTCATACGGCATCTGTATATGTTAACGAGACAGATAGATCGATGAGATGTGTCGTTTATTCTACAACTAATGTCCCATGTACTTCAAATGTTAAGATCCGCGTTAAAGCTGCGAGCGATATTAATATTGGTGAGGAATTGATCTCATATTGTAGGATACTATCCGGTAATGAAGAAGGTTTTGTCTATTCTGAACCCTATTGGGCTTATATCGTTGATAGACCTATTGCTGGTGATATCACGGGCAGCGGCAACGTAGATGTTCAGGATGCTACTATCACGGTGAACTACATTCTTGGTTATTCTTCTGGTGTATACGACTACTCTCTGGTCGATATGAACAACGATGGCGAGGTGGACGTGTTTGATGTGACGGCTATTATCAACGTGATACTTAGTGGCAGTAGCAATCCAGCTTCTGCAAGGATGTTGGCACGACAGAAAGATGCACAGGAGTCTATCAACCTGACATCAGATGAAAAAGGACTGCTGTTTGGCATAGGCAATGCCGGCAGATTTACTTCATTCCAATTTGACGTAGAGGTACCGCAGGGTGCAGATATACTGGGTGTAGAATGGATTGGTAAGACAAATCATTCGCTCCAATTTGCTAAGAATGGCGAGAATCGATATACGGTGGTGGCTTTGTCGATGGAGAGCGAGCCGTTACCTTTTTTCGATAGTGGACTGCTCAGACTCAGCCTATCTGGCACAACCTGTGGTGAAATAGAATTCAGCAACATTCTTTTTGTCACTCCTGATGGTAAGGCAGACTGTTTCACTGATAGTAAGATTGGGATGAAGACAGAAATCCAGAGTGTTTCTTATAGCCATGATAATAGGATTCACGACGTCTCAGGTCGACAGATTGACACGAAACGTGATCAATTGGTCAAAGGTATTTACATTATCAATAATAAGAAAGTGGTCATTAGATAATTTCGCTATGAAAAAAAGAATAATGATGATTGCCGCATTGGCTTTGGCAATATGTAATCTGCTGAAGGCAGAGGATAAGGTTACTGTCAATGACTTTAAGATTTCCGCAGGTGAGACGAAGGAGGTGAGCATCTCCTTAGATAATGATGTTGCATACGTGGCATTCCAGTTCGACCTGTACTTGCCAGAAGGAATCACGGTGGAGGCTTATAGTGCAGACCGCAGTCGTATGCCAGAGAGCACGAAGCTCGAAATGTCGAAACAGGAAGATGGAGCTTATCGCTTCCTCTCTGCTGCTATGAGCGGTGAACCGATAGTGGGCAATAGCGGTAATATCGTTAAACTGACGGTTAGAGCTGCCGAATGGCTTCAGTATGGTGAGCGGATGGGCTATTTCCGTCAGGTGAAACTGGCCAAGGCCGATGCTACAGGCCCTACATATGAGGAGATGGCTTTTCCTATAACGATTGTAGAACCATCAGTAGTGACGGTGACGAGTTGCAACCGTGAGTATGGCGAGGCAAACCCAACGTTTGAATATACAGTGACGGGGGGAGCTTTGGAAGGTGCACCTGAAATCAGCTGCGAGGCCACGGCGACGTCACCCGTGGGCGAATATCCTATCATCATTACTCAAGGAACAGTCAGCAACTATAACGTCACATATATAGCAGGCACGTTGACTATTACCAAGTCTCCGCTGACCATCAGTGCAGGGGAGTACACGAAACGGCAGTATGAAGCGATGCCGGAGTTTATGCTGACATACGAGGGTTTCAAGAACAACGAGACAAGCGCCGTGCTCACTACCAAGCCCATTGTAACGTGTGACGCTACGGATGATAGCGCACCTGGAGAATATCCTATTACACTGAGTGGGGCTAAGGCACAGAATTACGACATCTCATATATCAACGGAACACTCATCGTTACCGAGCCAGAAAGCTATACCCTGACCTATATCGTGGATGGAGAAGTGTATAAAAAGTTTACTCTGAAGCAGAATGAAACCATCACCCCTGAGCCGGAACCTACCAAGGAAGGTTACACCTTCTCTGGTTGGAGTGAGATACCTGAGACGATGCCTGCACACGATGTGACGGTGAACGGAACGTTCAGCATCAACAGCTATACGCTGACCTATATGATTGATGAGGTGGTATACAAGCAGGTGGTGTATGAATTTGGAGCTACAATTACGCCAGAGCCACAGCCAGAGGGCGACTACGTATCCTTTGAATGGATGGGCTTGCCTGAGACGATGCCTGCACACGATGTGACGGTGACGGCAGTCTATGAGACGGGCATTGCTGAAATCATGATGATGGCCCAGCAAGGGCAGCTGCGCATCTACAGCCCCAACGGCAAATTGCACAGCAAGCTACAGAAGGGCCTCAACATCGTAGTAATGCAGGATGGAACCACCAAGAAGGTAGTGGTGAAATAGTCTTTAGGGGGCCTTATGTAACGCCACACCCCCAAAATATTCTTACCTCTGCCACCATTTGGCGCACACAGTATGAGAGATTTTGCAGCTATAGATTTTGAGACAGCCAACAACGAGCGCAGCAGCGTTTGCTCTGTAGGTGTTGTCATTGTGCGAGATGGCGAGATAGTGGATTCGTTCTATTCGCTCATTCAGCCCGAGCCGAACTACTATAACTACTGGTGCAGCCAGGTGCATGGCCTCTGCCGTGAAGATACGGAGGAAGCTCCCGTCTTTCCCAAGGTGTGGGCGCAGATAGAACCTCTGATTGAAGGCCTGCCCCTCGTGGCCCACAACAAGCCTTTTGATGAGGGCTGCCTGAAAGCCGTGATGCGTGTCTATCAGATGGACTACCCTGACTACGAGTTTTACGACACCTTGTGCATATCTCGTCGAAAACTTCCTTATTTGCCCAACCACCAGCTGCACACCGTTGCCGCTGCCTGTGGTTATCAACTGGAAAACCACCATCATGCACTCGCCGATGCCGAAGCCTGTGCCTGGATAGCAAGGGAGATTCTGTAGTTATTTCACTTATCCACATATGTGGACTCAGGGCTCCTACTTGGCTGTCAACCGCTTGATGTGCTGCTTCAGTATGTGATAGGCCGGACGGAACATGGCACCGTGATCGAAGCCCTGAATCTCGTAGAGGGTGACGTCCTTGTGACCTACGAGCTTCAGCATCCGCCAGAAATAGGCCTGCTCCTCGTAGCGTCCGTAGAGTTCCAGCTCCCTGTCACCTGAAATAATGACGATGGGCGGAGCATCAGGACGGATGTAGGTGAGAGGGGCATACTGGTCGATGGTGGCCTGCAGAGGGCTGATGCCCTGCTGCTTGCGGATGTTGTAGTGGGTGATGCACTGTCCGCTGAAGGGCACGAGGGCTGCTAGGGAGTCGGGGTCGACACCGTACTTCGCGAGCCATTTCTTGTCGAGACCGATCATGTCGAGCAGATAGCCTCCGGCGGAGTGCCCTGCAACGAAGATCTTGCGATGGCTGCCACCGTATTTCTCGATGTTCTTATAGGTCCAGGCCACGGCTGCTGCGGCATCGTCGAGGATATCATCGATGTTGGCCTTCGGCAGCAAGCGGTAGTTGGCAGCGACCACTACCAGTCCGCTGTTCTTCAGCTCCTGGTCGATGTGCTTGTTGCCGCCCTCGATGCCACCACCGTGGAACCACACCACCACTGGAGCATCCTTCAGTTCTGTGGAGTAGTACACGTCAAGCTTGCAGCGCTCCTGAGCATAGGCGTCGGAGGATTCGGTGTAGGGGATGTCGTTCACTTGCTGATACTGCTGATGCTGTGCCTGGGCAGCGACGGTGCTCAGCAATAATGCGAGAAGGGTAATCATTACTTGTCTCATGCGTTCTGTTTTTTGTGTTAATTCAGGGTGCAAAGATAACGAATTTGCAGCAAATATCGCTCGTTTAGAAAAAAAGTGGGGCTGATTTTTGAATTTTTTTCATGATGTTGCTATATTATCTCTGTATCGTATAAACACACAGGGGAAACGAAAACATAAAACGAAAACGAAAAGTAAAAACGAAAACGAGCATGAAAAAGAAGACAACATCTGAAAAGAAGACTACCTCGCGTCGCCTGAAGCCCGTACCCACGCTGCTGCAAGCCATTGAGCGTGTGGTGGAGCTGTCGAGAGACTCGCAGATGAGTGACGGTTTCTTGGAGGAGGCCGCGCCCGAACTGCATTTCCTGGCCGAGAGCTACGGCATTACCGAAAGGCAGGCCGTGCTGTTCTGCATCTGCATGGAGAAAGGCCCGCGCCACGTCGACTACGACGACCTGGCCTCACATCTGGAGTTGAACAAGATCAGCGTGCTGGGCTATGCCAGCGACATCGACGCGCTGGTACGCCGCCGTCTGCTGAAGTTCCGCGACGTGAAGGACGAGGACGACTTCGACATCCCCACGGCCGTCATTCGCTGTCTGAAACACAACGAGGTGTACGAACTGCCCAAGCGCACGGGCCTTGATTGTGCCGGCGTGTTCGAGCTGCTCGACTCGTGGTTTGAGGATCTGGACGACGATGCCATCTCGCCTCACGAGCTGAGAGAAGAGCTGCAGACGCTGTTCAAGGAGAATCCGCAGGTGGGCTTCGTGAAGCATCTGAGGGGCTACCACCTCAGCGAGAAAGACCAGATGACGGTGGCTTTCTTCTGTCATCGCCTGATCAACAGGGACGACGATGACATCCGTTTCGGAGATATAGAAGACCTCTGCGACAACCGGGCTGACTTCAACAACACGAAGGCCAGCCTGCGCAGCGGCGAGCACAAGCTGATGAAGAAGAAACTCATCGAGCACCTCTGCGATGACGGCCTGGCCGACACGACACGCTATAAGCTGACGGAGGAGGCCAAGCGCACGTTGCTGGCCGAGATGAAGATCAACACCACAGAGGAGAAGCTGGCCGACATGCTGAGTTATGAGAAGCTGACGAAGAAACAGCTTTTCTTCCCCAAGGACATCCAGCGGCAGGTAGACGAGCTGACGTCGTTCCTCAAGCCCGACAACTACAAGAAGATTCACGAGCGCATGAAGGAGAACGGCTTCCGCTGCGGCTTCGCCTGCCTGTTCTACGGCAGTCCTGGCACCGGCAAGACCGAGACCGTCTATCAGCTGGCTCAGCAGACGGGTCGCAACATCATGGTGGTCGACGTGCCGCAGCTGAAGAGCATGTGGGTCGGTCAGAGTGAGAAAAACGTGAAGGCCCTCTTCGACCGCTATCGCGAACAGGTGAAACGTGCCAAGCAGACGCCCATCCTGCTCTTCAACGAGGCCGACGCCATCATCGGCATCCGCATGAACGGTGCCCAGCGGGCTGTCGACAAGATGGAGAACTCTATCCAGAACATCATCCTGCAGGAGATGGAGAACCTCGACGGCATCATGATTGCCACCACCAACTTGCAGCAGAACCTCGACACGGCCTTCGAGCGCCGCTTCCTCTACAAGATCAAGTTCGAGAAGCCCGATGCCTCGGTTCGAGCGAGCATCTGGAAGCAGATGATGCCCTCGCTCACTGAGCAGGACGCTTCCGCCCTCGCCGAAGGTTTCGACCTCAGCGGTGGCCAGATAGAGAATGTCATCCGCAAGTATTCCATCAATACTATCCTATACGGTGCAGATCCACAACCTCTCTCTGTACTCAGTTCCTATTGCAAGGAAGAACGGCTCCAAGGGCAAAACACGCGGAAAATTGGCTTTTAGAGAAAAAAAGCCGGACGCAAATAGCATCCGGCTTTACTCATGTTTAGCAGATCTTCCGCCAGAGGTTGGTGCCGATTTTTTCAATCTGAGCCTCTTTCACCCAACGGTAGATAATGGTCTTCACTACGGGGGAATCATTGTTCGAGAGGCGAAGACCCACCAGATCTTCCTTCGTGAATTCCTCAGGCAGGGCGTCGAGATAGCGGACATTGCCCTTACCGGTCTGAGTGCTCAGCATACCATTATTGAGGGTGTCGATCTTGTCGCCGTAGATCTGCAGCTGGTAGTGGAGGCAGCGCTCAGCATACCAGAGGGCGAACCTGACGGCACGTTCTGTTTCCTGACGGCCCTCGAGCAGATAGGCGATGATGCCGGCACGGAATCCGTTGAGGGCAGCACGGCGACGGAACACATCGAGCGAGTAGCGCAGCGTCTGCAGATACTCCTGTCGCTTCCCTTCGTCCCATTCCTCGATGGCCTTGTTGATGAGGGGCAGGTCGACCTCGCCCTCCTCGTCCATCAGACAGAGGCATTGGCGTTTCACCTTCTCTTCCTCCTCCTGCGTCCAGGCCTTGAACTGTGGCATCCTGGCACCCACCATATCGGGCAGGACGACAGGCGTCACTCGGCTGACGAGGCCGCTCTCAGCATCGGCGAAGAAGGCCCGGCACTTGTTGGGTGTGCCACACATCACCATATTGTAGTAGAGGGTAATCTTTCCTGACAGCGAGTCCTTCGAGATGCGATGCTGACCCCAGGGCTTGTTGTCGTAGGCCAGTCGGAAGAGGTCATTCTTCTCCGTCCAGGCACCGCCCTTGTTGTTCTTCAGCACCGTCTCAATCTCTGGGGCATAGGTGAAGAGATGCTTGCCCTTGGCATAGATGGCTCGCTCGAGGAAGGCCGACACGCCGATGGTGGGTTCGATGATACGAATCTGGGAGCAGGGGTTCTGCACCTCCTGACCGTTCTTCTTCGCCAGCGAGTAGGCCATCTCCTTCTGCCATTCCACCTCGTCCTGTTTGATGATGGGATCCATCAGGAGAGCCATCTCCTTGTCGACGAACGACTTACCCGTGGCCTGAGGAGCCTCGATGTCGACAATGAAGGAGGGTGAGTTCACCACACCGTCACGATACTTGGCTCGGATGCCCGTTGCCAATGTGCCCAGCATGGGCATTGCCGCCATCAGTGTGGCCTCCTTGAACTCCTCAGGAGCGTGGTCGGCCAAGTCCTGGAGGATGCCGGGCAGCTCTTCCTCGACAGGGGTGATGAGTGACTCGTCTTCAGCCTGAGGGGCCTTCTCCTCCCTTGCCGACTCCAGCGATGCCAGCACCTCTTTCATCTGCGAGGGTATGTCCGTAGGACGGACGCTGCCGACGGCACTCTTGATGGTCGACTGCACCTCGTGGTCAGAGAGTCCCCAATGAGGCAGGATCTGGAAGAGCTTCTGCTCGTCGAAGTCGCAGATGAAACGCAAGTAGCGGCTCATCGTGTAGAGGGCCGTATTACGCTCGCCCTCGGCAGGAGCATCGCCATAACCCAGCTTCCAGAGCAGGGTCTGAACGATCTTGGCGTAGGGGATGTCCTTGTAGAAGCCCCCCTCTGCCTCCCCCTGAATGGGGAGAATCGAATGCTGGTCACGCCCTTCGGTAGTAACAGTCTCCCTCCCATTCAGGGGAGGGATAGGGGAGGGGTCTTCAAAGACGATGGGGTCGAGCAGCTTCACGTACTGCTCGCTGACCATGAAGCAGCAGCGGGCAAGGTCGGTCACATGCGAGTCGTAGCTGACACCCAGCCGACTCGCCAGCTTCTGGATGTCCTCCTCGATAGAGAGACCTGGGGTGCGCCAAGCCCAGATGTGGGTTCCCCCACCTGCACTCTCGGCAAAGTACACGATGCGGAACTCTGCAATCAGGTTCTCCTCGCGTACCTTATTCCAAAGCTGCTCCGTTAGGCCCTTCTCGTCGATGTCGAGGAAATAGAGTCCTGAGGGCTGGGCATCTTCGGCCTTGCGCACACCATTGGTGAATGACTCCGCAAGAGGCAGCCACACGGGCAGTTCCTTCTTGCGATCCAAATTCTTGTTCTGCTTCACGTCTGCGAGGATCTCCTCTACGTGATTGTCCGCCAGCAGTTGGCGGTAGGCAGCCATGCTCGCTTGGCGAGGTTTGCTGCTGAAGTTTTTAGCAACGTTAAGCATAAAAATGTGATGTTTATTAGTTAACGTTGCAAAGGTCACAAGGGATGTTGCACCTTCAAGCTGGGATTTTTTCTCCTATGGTGCAACTATTTCTTTGGATGCGCTAAAGCCTTGTATTTCTGGTAGATAGTGTCGAAAAATTTCTGCAGACTTTTTGACTCTTCGCCCATTCCTTCCTGGATATTCTTGCGGAAGGTGCCCACGGAGCGTTTCTCAGTCAGTTTTTCGGCCAGATCGTAGTCGGAATGAGGGCCGAAGACTGCACTTTTTTTCATTTCTCCCACCAAGTGGCAGAAGAAACGGGCAGTAAACAGGTTGTTGTGCGGACTCTGGCGAGTCACCTTCAGGCGGGCGAAGATCTCCTCATTCTGAATCAGCTCCTGCCACATCTCCTCGTAATGGGGAAACCAGGCCTTGTCTGTCAGGTCCTGCAGCTTGAGGGCAGCCTCCAGGACGGCATCGCCCACCTGCTGTGTCTCGTTGCGAACCAGCTGTTCCTCGCCGTATTTCGTCGTGGGATTCAGCTCGCGGGCAATCTCATAGAGGGCTGTCAGATGGAAGATGAAAAGTCGCAGGTCGTCATCACTGAGACGGGCATCGAGGAAGTCGGCTTCGAAGGCCTTGCGGTCAGTCGTCCACTTGGCAAACAGGCCTCCTGCCACCTTGCCCAGCTCTGCACGCTCCTTGCCCTGTTCTTCCTTCATGATATCCTTCGTCGACAGGCCATCGTAGACCACAAGGAGCGTCTCGTGGCGGTCTTTCCAGTAGTTCCACCAGTTGCTGCTGTCACGCACGCGTGCGAGTACCTTATTAAATAGCCCGGCCATTGCCTTGCTGTCCGTGCGGCTCTGCTGCATCAAGCCTATTATCAGTTTGGGCAGCTGTGTCAATACGAACAGACCCATCAGCATCGTGGAGAGGTTTTCGCCCATCATCTTGGAGAGACCGTCCAGCGACTGCCGCATCTCCTCCAGGCTGTTGACCGACTCTTCCCGATTCTCGTCTATCGGCTTCATCTTTTGAATATCCTGACCCCATTGTATCAGCTCTTCAGCAGGCAGGAGACTGTAGAAGAACGGGAGGATATTCTCAAGTGGGGCCGACAGCTGTCGTATGCCATCCTGCTGCGTGGTCGGCAGGGCATAGTACTGTGTGAGCCACTCTGTTACATGGTCGAAGAAAGTGCCCTGCTGTGTCGGCTTTTCTGCTGGTATCAGATCAAACAATGCTGCTGCCGACTGGGTGATGCTGTCGTTTTCCATCACCTTGCACACCCTGTCGAGGTATTCCGAAAAGAGGAAGGTGCAGGGTATCTTGTTCAGCTCCATCAGGGCCATCACGCTACTCTGCATACGCATCAAGGCAGCATAGAGCTCAGCCTCCACGCAGGTGTCCATACCAGCAGCCAGCTCCTGCACGAGGCCCTCCAGCCGCTGGGCGGCCACTTCCCAATGGCGGCACAGCTGGGCTGTCAGCTGCTCAGCGTGCTCGTCGTCAACAATTTTCTTGATTTCTTCTGTAGTCATATCTGTTTTTAGTCTTTTCAGTTTCCAATCTGCAAAATTACGTAAAGTCGAGAGCAAAACAAAGAAACTCGTTTCTTTTTTTGCCGAGACGGAGTAATTTCGCCATCATAGATGGCAAAGTTACGAAAAGTTGAGAGCAAAACAAAGAATCTCGTTTCTTTTTTGCCGAGAAAGTAGGTTCGCGACTATTCTACGGAGGCTCCTCAGGAATCTAAGGAGGCTCTTCAGGAAAATAAGGAGGCTCCTCAGGAAAATAAGGAGGCTCTTCAGGAAATTTTGGAGGCTCCTCAGAACCAGTGTTTGGTCACACGGTCACAGCTGTGACCATCTGTTCGGTCACACGGTCACACTGTGACCATGTGACCGTGACCGCTTGCTGACTGTGACCGTTTTTGTGACCGCGCAGAGAAACAACATGGAAACAGAATTCTTCAACAGATTGATTTTTAGAAGATTAACAAGACTCTGCATTTGCCGTTAGAGCCATAGTGGATATGGTCACAGCTGTGACCGTGACCGTCTGGGCGGGTCTATACCCTGAAGATTTTTCTGCAAAATTGTGCTGGTTTCAAAAACTTTTTGTATTTTTGCAGCAAGTTATTCCAAAAGCCAATGAGCGATGACATATCTCAATCAGTTTCACAAAGAGGCCGTGGAGAGGAAATTGCGGAAAATAGAAGAATCTATGAAGTCTCCGATGAACTCCTTAGACGCAGCCAACTATATGAAGCACAACTTCGAGATG
>JAGAAJ010000050.1 GCA_017615355.1 Prevotella sp. | reverse complement strand
TCCCTATGTGAGGGAAAAGACCGAAGTCCTCGGATATGCTATGAGCAAGAATCCGATGGGCCCCTACGAATACAAGGGACTCATCATGGCCGAACAGCCCAACGGCTGCTGGACCAATCATCACAGCATCATCAACTACAAAGGCCAGTGGTATCTGTTCTATCATCACAACTACTTCTCGCCGAACGATGACAAGCGCCGCTCTGCCTGTATCGAGAAACTGTACTTCAATCCGGACGGTACCATCCAGGAGGTGAAGCAGACCCTTCGTGGTGTAGGCATCAACAACGCTACGGAGAAGATTGAGATTGACCGCTTCAGCGCTGCCAGCAGCGATGTGACCGAGGAGCTCATCGATACCGTGAACACCTTTCGCAGCTATCAGGCCACCCTGCCTGTGAAAGGCAGCTGGCTGAAATACAACGACGTGGACTTCAGCTGCATCAAGGACGGCTATCTGATCATCAACGTGAAAGCCTCCGACAACACCGAGTTCTGCATCCGCGAGAAAAGTGCCACAGGCAAGGTCATCGCTCGTGTAAAACTGACGGTAAAGCCTGAGCCATCCGCAGATCCCATGATGGCCCGCTTCCGTCGCGACCTCTCCAACCAGTGGCTCTCGCAGGCCGTCAATATGGACTACACACCGAATGGAGTCACCGACCTCGTCATCACCAATGAGGGCGACGGCGCACTCAGCGTCGACTGGATACAGTTCAAGAACCGTCCCGACTACTTCACGCCCGTGGCAGCCAAGGCTCCTGCAGCCAAGCCCGACGACGAAGGCTTCATCCGCCGCTGGATGCTCTTAGAGCCCATCGATAAGCCCAATAGCGGTAACACCGTCTTTACCGACAGCTATCTGCGCGAGCACTTCAACCGCGAATACTTCAAAGGACAGCAGACCATCCTGCCGAAGGACGGCCAGAAGGTGACGGCCGTGTTCCAGCAGGAGCAGGCCCCTGCAGGCTTTGGCCGTGGTGCCCAGCAAATGCCCGAAGGCCCACAGGTGAAGACCGTGAAGCAGACGCTGACGTGGCACGCTCTGGAAAGCAATATGTTCAACGTGAAGCTCTTCCGCTTCGCCGAGAAGTACGGCGAGAAGGTGTATGGTGTGCTCTTCTGGGCCGTCACCATCATCGACTGCGAGGAAGATATTGAGAACGTCCGTCTGGCAGTCGGTTCCAACTCTGCCTCGATGTGGTGGCTCAACGGCGAGGAAGCCCTGCTGCTCAGCGGCGACCGCCGTATGGTGAAGGACGACGCCATGTCGCAGCGTCTCACTCTGAAGAAAGGCCGCAATATCCTTCGCGGAGCCATCATCAACGGCCCAGGCATGAGCGACTTCTGCGTCCGTTTCCTTGACGAGAAGGGCGAGCCCGTAAAGAATTATAATGTTACGCTCTCTTCGAAATAACGTAATAACGAAAAGACGTGATAACGTAATAACGTCATAACGATATAACGACAAAACAAAGAACGACTTCACGAAATAACGACATTGATTATGAAAACGAAATATCTGATTGGTTTATCCATTATCATTTCACATTTCTCATTTACCCGCGTAGCGGCGCAAGTAGGCGCACCCTACATCCATGACCCGTCGACCATCGCCGAGTGCGAGGGCAAATACTACACCTTCGGCACGGGCGGCGGCGGTCTCATCAGCGAGAACGGCTGGACATGGAACAGCGGAGCTGAGCGTCCTGGCGGTGGTGCAGCCCCCGACATCATCAAGATTGGCGACCGCTACCTCTGCATCTATGGTGCTACCGGCGGTGGTCTGGGTGGCGGACACAGCGGCCGCATCCTCACGATGTGGAACAAGACGCTCGACCCGAAGAGCCCTGACTTCAAGTGGACAGAGGCCGTAGAGGTGTGCAGCAGCGACGGCATGGAGGATCAGGACGCCATCGATCCGGGCATATTGCTCGACCCCACCACAGGCCGTCTCTGGGTGAGCTACGGCACCTACTTCGGCACTATCCGTCTCATTGAGCTCGACCCGAAGACCGGTTTTCGTGTCAGCGGCAACAAGGAGAAGGACATCGCCATCGACTGCGAGGCCACCGACCTCATCTACCGCAACGGTTGGTACTATCTGCTTGGCACTCACGGAACCTGCTGCGACGGTGTGAACTCTACCTATAACATCGTGGTAGGCCGCTCGCGCAGCGTTGAGGGTCCCTATATAGATAATGTGGGACGCGACATGTATCACGGTGGTGGCCGTATGGTCATCGCTGCTGGCGACCGCAAGACTGGTGCTGGACACTTCGGCCGTACCATCATCGACGATGGCGTCGAGCTGATGTCGTTCCACTGGGAGGCCGACTTCGATATGGGCGGTCGCTCCACATTGGCCATCCGTCCCATGCTCTGGAAGAACGACTGGCCCTATGCCGGAGAGCAGATCAAGGAGGGCGTCTACGAGATTGAGAGCGAGCGCCGCGGCTACTCTCTGGAGCTGGCCGTTGACTTCGTGCGCATGCAGGTAGCTCGTCAGGGATGGTTCAACCGCGATCAGATGCAGGAGGCTCCCAAGCCCGTGGCCAACCAGACGCTGGCCGAGGTGCAGGGCTCATGGCCCGAGGGAGAGATTGCCGTGCGCTGCAGCGACTACATGTTCCGTCCCTGGCAGAAATGGCAGGTAGTGCCCGTTCCCCAGCGTGGCGGCACCATCTGCGGACCGCTCTACGTCATCCGTATTGAGGGCACCAACCGAGCGCTGACCGCCACCGACAAGCTGGAGGTTGTCACCAAGGAACTGGCTGACCTCGACGAGCAGCTCTGGCGCATCGAGCAACTGACCGACGGCACTTATCGTATCATGCCTTACGTCATCCCTGGCCAGGAAGGCAAGAACCAGAAGTATTGTCTATACTCAGCAGGCGACAGCACCCCTACCCTTGCCGAGTATGACTTCTCTACTGACAACTCTAAGTGGAATTTCCGCCAGCACTAAAAGGCTTTTCCCCACAACTAAAAAAAAATTAACCAATAAACATTCAGAAATCATGAAAAAAGTATTTTTTGCAATCATGTGCATGGCTAGCTTCTCAATGATGACAGCCTGCGGCGGCAGTAAGGACAACAAGGGCAATGCAGAGGCTACGCCCGCTGAAAACGAGCCCGCAAAGGAGCAAGTGACTGAGGAGCAGGAGGCCACCGCCACAGCAAATGAAGACGACGGAACGCTTGACATGGCCACCTTCGCCTCAAAGGTGAAGGAAGTGTGCGGCTTGGAGCCCTTCACCACCGACCAGATGACCAAAGTGAAGGTATGGTACTCAGAGAGTGAGATGTCTGGCAAGCAATATAATATGAGCTCGCCCGTGGCCGCTGACATTGACGGAGAAGCCGTTCAGCGCGAGTATTTCAACGCCTTTGCCAAGGTGGCCGACGGCAACAAGATCTACGGCTTCAACATGGACGGCTCACGCGGCACCGATGCGTTCTCTGATTACGATGAGTACGTGAAATTCATCAAGGCAAATGGCATGTATGCCAAAGCACAATACGCCTACGACTATAATGGTAAGCCCATCAAAATCTATTGCGACGTGTCCTTCGGCGACTTCGGTCTGTTTGTTACATTCGAAAAATAATCATCCTAATACTTAAGACATTTATTTTATGAAGAAACCTATAGCAATGGCTGCCGCTTTCATGGCAGTCACCGTAGGCCTCAACGCCCAGCGACCGATGAGCGCTCCGAAGGGCGGCAAGGCCATCAGCGACGAACTCATCGGCATCTTCTTCGAGGATATCAACAACTCAGCCGATGGCGGTCTCTATGCCGAGTTAGTGCAGAACGGTTCTTTCGAATACAGTCCTGCCGACCATGACGGATGGGGTGCCGGCACAGCATGGAAGCAGATACGTCCAGGCCACTCCCTTGGCACTCTGCAGGTGCGCATGGACAATCCACTCCACCCCAACAACGCCACCTACTTGCGCCTGCATGCCGAGCGCACGAAGGAGTACCATGACTACAAGGGATGGAAAGGTTTCGGTCTGCAGAATGACGGCTTCGACGGCATCTCGGTGAAGGCCGGCGCAAAGTATGACTTCTCCGTTTTCCTTCGCAACATCGGCAGCGCCAAGCAGGTGCGCGTGGTGCTGGCCAAGCCCGGAGAGGGCTGGGGAGCCAATCCGATAGTATTGGCTGAAACGACCTTCGACGTGAGCAGCACCTCGTGGCAGAAGTATGAGGCCGTGCTGACGTCTGCTGAAGACTGTCAGAATGCCAACCTGCAGATTCTCGTCCTCACCGTGGGTGACATCGACATCGATCAGGTGTCGCTCATGCCCGAGGACACTTATAAGGGACACGGCCTGCGCAGGGATTTGGCCCAGGCACTGGCCGACCTGCATCCGAAGTTCATGCGCTTCCCCGGCGGATGCGTGGTGCACGGCGGTGGCGACGGATTCTGGAATACCTATCGCTGGAAGACCACCATCGGTCCGAAGGAGCAGCGCCGACAGCTGAAGAACACCTGGGGCTACCACCAGAGCTGCGGTCTCGGCTACTTCGAGTATTTCCAATTCTGCGAAGATCTCGGTATGGAGCCTGTACCCATCCTTCCCTGCGGTGTCAGCTGCCAGGGAACCAATGGCGGCTGGGGCATGTGGCCCACTCAGGCTCAGGACGTAGTGCCTATGTCGGAGATGGACGAGTGGGTGGCCGAGGCCATCGACCTCATTGAATGGGCCAACGGCGACCCTGCTACCAACAAGTGGGCAAAGATGCGTGCCGATGCCGGCCATCCTGCACCCTTCAACCTGAAGTATCTGGGTCTGGGCAACGAAGAGAAGATCTCGCCCGAGTTCATTGAGCGCTTCAAGTACATCTATGAGCGCGTGATGAAGGCTCATCCTGAAATCGTCATCGTAGGCACCGCCGGTCCTGGATCTCACGCCGGCAATCCCGACTTCGAAGCTGGCTGGAAGCTGGCTGAAGAGCTGGACATGCCCATACTCGACGAGCACTACTATGAGCAGAACAACTACTTCCTGAACAAGCGCCAGTACGACAACTATCCCCGCGACCGCAAGACAAAGGTCTATCTGGGCGAGTATGCCGCTAAGGACAAGAAGCTCATCGATGCCTTGGCCGAAGGTCTCTATCTGCTCCACGTCGAGCGCAACGCCGACGTGGTCTGCATGACCAGCTACGCTCCCCTCTTCGCCCGCAAGAACGGCACACAATGGAACCCCGACCTCATCTACTACGACAATGAGCGTCCGTTCCTCACCTGCAGCTACTATGTGCAGCAGTTGTTTGGTCAGTCGAGCGGCCAGTATTACTACGGCGACTGCGTTAGCTTCGAGGGCGACGAGCCTGGCATCGAGCAGCCTCAGGCCGATGTGCACTACGGCCAAAGCGTCATCCTCAACGTGAAGACACGCAAGCTCTTCGTGAAGCTTGTCAACGCCGGCGACCAGCCAAAGAAGGCCAACATCAACCTCTCGCGCTTTGGTCTGAAGAAGATGGCTACAAAGACTGTGCTTGCCGGTTCCCCCGACCAGGAAAACAACTTTGAAGCTCAGCCCATTGTTCCGCAAACCGAACAACTGAAGGCCAAGAAGAAGTTCACGCTCGATTTGCAGCCCTACTCAATGGTTATGCTTGAATATCAGCTGTAAAAAACAATACGGAGCTTCCTTTTTCTCCTGAGGAAGCGAGTTATAAAATTATCTAAGCGACTTTTGGTCAGATTCTCGAGAGAATTCAATCAAAAGTCGCTTAGTTATTTTCGTAAGGAGGCTCTAAAAATCTCTCAGCTCATTGTATATGCGCTGCACGGGCAAACCCATCACATTAAAGTAACTGCCGTGCAGGCCCGTCACGCCGATATACCCTATCCACTCCTGTATGCCATAGGCACCAGCCTTGTCGAAGGGCCGGTAATTCGTGATGTAGTAGTCAATCTCCTCATCAGTTAATGCCTTGAACGTGACATCAGTAATGACTGAGAAGCGACGCTGCTTTTCAGCCGTGGTGATACATACGCCGGTAATGACCTGATGTGTACGGTTGCTCAACTGATGCAACATTCGACGGGCGTCATCGGCATCTTGTGGTTTGCCCAACACCTCAGTATCAACCACAACGATGGTATCGGCAGTAATAATCAGCTCGTCGGCGGCCATCTGCTTTTGATAGGCAGCGGCTTTCTCAGCGGCGATATACTCTGCTATCTGATTGACGGGCAGGTCAGCGGGATAGCTCTCGTCAATGCCCTGAATAGTGCGCACTTCATAATCGATGCCAAGACCAGCAAGCAGCTCACGGCGGCGCGGTGAATTGCTGGCCAGGATAATGTGGTATTTTCTTAGGTTGTCAAGCATAGTTTTCTGGACTTTCCAAATAATCTAGTTCAGCTAGTTAGACAAGTATAGCTAGTTCAACTAGTTCTTTTATTACCAACCGAAGGCTGTGGCATTCATCTGCCAGAGGCCCTGGGCACGCAGCGTCTGCTCAATAACGTCACGGGCACATCCCTGACCGCCGCGACAGTGGCTGACATAAATGCAGGCCTCCTTCACCTCAGGGCAAGCATCCTTCGGGCAGACGGGGCAACCCACACGGCGCATCACTTCAAGGTCGGGGATGTCATCGCCCATATACATCACCTCCTCGTCCTTCAAACTATATTGCTTAAGGAACGCCTCATAGGTGCGCATCTTCACCGAGCAGCCGATAAAGATATCGGTAAGACCCAGCGTCTCATAGCGATGACGCACAGCCTCGACATTGGCTCCCGTCATAATGGCCATGCGAAGGCCTAGCTTCACAGCCAACTGGAGGGCATAGCCGTCCTTGATGTTGGCGGTGCGCATGGGGATGCCGTCAAGGCCCATAGGGATGGTCTCACATGAGAGGACGCCATCGACATCGAAGATGATGGCGCGGATTTTTCTGAGGTCGTAGTTAATCATTGAGAGAAATATGAGGGGTTGGTATAATGGAAGATTCGTGAATGCTGCGGCTCATCACGTCGTAGACCTGCTGCATGAGCGGTTTGTCGACCAACAGCTGGAGCTGCGCTGCAATGACATTCTCATCGTATCGTACGGCAGGGCCTGTCTGGGCATCACGGGGATGCAGGGTATGCGCCTTCTGCGTCGTCTCATCAATAAGAGGCAACAGTACATCGAAAGGCACGCCGTATCGCTCGAGGATATCGGCAGCCAACGTGTAGCAATGGTTAGAGAAATTGCAGGCAAAGACGGCAGCAAGGTGCAAATGGCGGCGTTCCTCGCTGCTCAGCTGACGTACATTGTCGCTGACGGATATAGCCAACTCAGTGGCCACTTTCAGCGACTCATCGTCGTTGGCCTCGATGAAAATAGGAAGATGGGCGAAATCGACATCGCGCTCCTTCGAGAAGGTCTGCATAGGATAGATGACACCGTGATGGTGTACACCTTCGAAGACCGTCATCGGCACACTGCCTGCCGTGTGGTACATGGGGCGCTCTTCCCTACCCTCCTTCAGCTGAGTGATGAGTGCGGGCAACACCGAGTCCTTCACGGCGAGGATGTAGGCATCGGCATCAAGAGGGAGGGCGGCGATGGTGTCGGTGGGGAAACCACCAACCATGCTGGTCAAAGCAGAGGCGCTCTCCATCGTGCGGCTGAACACCGCCGAAATGGTATGTCCTTTGGCATACAAGGCCTTGGCAAACTGCGTGGCCAAACGTCCTGCACCTATAAAGACGATATTCACGAGATAATCGATTATTGGTTATCTTATTGCTCAGAACTTTCCGACGTGCACATTCTCCCACTTCAGCTTATCCTCGTTCTGCGGCTTGCGCTCGTCGGCCTTATGACCTACGGCGATGACACAGAGCACGCTGAAGTTCTCGGGGATGTCGAGGATGCCGCGGATAACGGTGTCAGCCGACGTGCCGTCGCTCAGACCACGACCACGCATCTGTACCCAGCAGGAACCCAAACCCAATTCCTCAGCCTGATACTGCATGGAAATGGCGGCAATAGAGCCATCCTCCACCCAGCAATCGTTCTGCATGGGATCGCCCAACATAACGATGGCCAGCGCTGCACCCTTGATGAGCTGCCCACCCATGTCCTTGGCGTCGCTAAGCTTTTCCAAATCCATTTTGTCGTCTACTACGACGAACTGCCATGCCCGTTGACCCTTGCTCGTCGGAGCCATCAAGCCAGCACGCATAATCAGTCGCACATCTTCGGCATCAATCTCTTCATCGGTGAATTTCCGATGCGAGCGGCGCAACTGCACCAAATCTTTAAAGTTTGTCATAAGCGTCTTTTTGTTAGAATTTTCTGCAAAGGTACGAATAAGCAAGCAAAAGGAGGATTTATCGGCGTTAAAGGGAGTTAAAGGGCCGAAGTTTCTACTAAAAATGATTATCTTTGCACACAAAACAACAATAACTAAGCAAAACGTCATGAAACGATTCTATCTTTTCCCGCTTTTTCTACTTCTTGCCATCACCGCGATGGCACAGCAGCACAAGTTGTGGTACAGCCATCCAGCACAGCACTGGCTTGAGGCACTGCCCATCGGCAACAGCCATTTAGGTGCAATGGTCTACGGCGGCACCGACACCGAGGAGATACAGCTGAACGAAGAGACTTTCTGGAGCGGCTCACCCCATAACAACAATTCTACCGAATCGCTCGTAGCACTTGACGAGGTGCGCCGTCTCATCTTCCAAGGGAAGGAGTTCGAGGCCTCGAAGCTCATCGACCAGCATTTTATCAAAGGTCCTCACGGTATGAGGTTCCTGCCATTGGGAAGTCTGAAACTGACGCTGGGCCATAAGGACGTGACCGATTATCGCCGCGAGCTGAATCTCGGCGATGCCACCGCCACCACATCTTATATATATGACGGCGTGAAATACGAGCGCACCGTCTTTGCCTCGCAGGCTGATAGTGTGATTGTCGTTCAGATGAAGGCCGACAAGAAAGGCGCCCTATCATTCAATTTGGAGTTCACCTCTCCGTTGCAGAAAACGAATCATGAACCGATGATTGGCAGTATCTCCGGCTCGCAGAACGGCTTGCATGATGCGCAGATGTTTATGACTGTCGATGGCGTGGAGCATGAGGGCATTCAGCCAGGGCTGAAGGCGGCTTGCTCGGTGTATGTGGAGACAGACGGCCACGTGGATAGCAATGACAAAAAAACGATAACCGTAGAAAACGCTACGACGGCTACCCTACACATTGCGGCAGCTACCAACTTCGTGAACTACCACGATGTCAGCGGCAATGCCATGAAGAAGGTCAATGAGAGATTGTTCACGGCGCACGGAAAGTCGTACAAAGAACTGCTGAAGGCACACATAAAGAAATATCAGGAGCAGTACGACCGCGTTTCGCTGACGTTGCCCAAGACGGATGCATCAACTTTGGAGACCGACAAACGCGTGGAGGCCTTTGCCGAGAATCCCACCGATCTTGACATGGTGGCGCTGATGATGCAATACGGACGCTACCTGCTCATCTCATCGAGCCAGCCCGGCGGACAGCCCGCCAATCTGCAGGGTGTATGGAATGACAAGATGAACGCGCCGTGGGACTCGAAGTACACCATCAACATCAACGCCGAGATGAACTACTGGCCTGCACTCGTCGGCAATCTCGCCGAGACGCAGCAGCCCCTCTTCTCGATGATTAAGGATTTAAGCGAAACAGGTGCCGAAACAGCCAAGACGATGTACGGCTGCAAGGGCTGGGTGGCTCACCACAACACCGATTTATGGCGCATAGCAGGCCCAGTCGACGGCACGCCCTGGGGTATGTTCCCCACTGGCGGTGCCTGGCTGACCACACACCTCTGGCAGCATTATCTCTACACGGGCGACAAGCAATTCCTCGCCGAATATTATCCTGTGATGAAGGGCGCCGCTGATTTCCTTCTCGACTATATGAAGGAATATCCTGATACAGGCGAAGTGAAGCAGGCGGCAGGCTGGCTGATGACCGTGCCCACCGTTTCACCTGAACACGGTCCACGTGGCAAGGGCACCAATGTCACCGCCGGCTCGACAATGGACAACCAGATTGCCTTCGATGTGTTGTCGCAGACACTCATGGCTGCCAAAGCTTTGGGAAAAGACGACTCTTATATTTCAACTCTCAACTCTCAACTCTCAAAACTTCCTCCAATGCAGATTGGCCGCTACGGGCAGTTGCAGGAGTGGATTATCGATGCCGACGATCCGAAGGATGAACACCGCCATATCTCACACCTCTATGGTTTGTATCCCTCGAACCAAATCTCACCATATAGCCATCCCGACTTGTTCACTGCCGCCGCCAACACGCTAAACCAGCGCGGCGATATGGCTACGGGCTGGAGTCTCGGTTGGAAGACAAACTTCTGGGCAAGGATGCTCGACGGCGACCATGCCTTCACCATTATCAAGAATATGCTGCATCTGCTGCCCGATGACTCCAAGATGCGCCAATTCCCCAATGGCCGCACCTATCCCAACCTCTTCGACGCTCATCCACCCTTCCAGATTGATGGTAACTTCGGTGTCTCCGCAGGTATCTGTGAGATGCTTCTTCAGAGCCACGACGGCGCTGTGCATCTGTTGCCTGCCCTGCCCAAGACGTGGAGTAAGGGTGAGGTCAAAGGTCTGCGTGCCCGCGGCGGCTTCATTGTAGACGAGCAGTGGACTGACGGCTGCATCAGCAAGGCTACCATCCGCTCCACCATCGGCGGCACCCTGCGCCTTCGTTCTTATATACCGATGAAGGGCAAAGGCTTGCGCGAGGCTACTGGTTCCTGCCCCAATGAACTGTTGCAGCCCGCCAGCATACGTGAGCCTCTACGCTCTCCTGAACTGAAAGATTTTCAGCAGCTATCGCTGAAGCCTATCTACGAGTACGACCTTGACACCCAAGCAGGAAAAGTCTATACCTTCACCGCCCAATAATCCCATGAATACCCGCATTTACACCAGTGGCGATACCCTGCCTGAAGGACTGATGGAAGACAATTTCTTCCACAGCGCGCAGTTCTTCGCCCTGTGCCAGCAGACGCCTCGCCACCGTCCCTATATGGTGACGCTGGTCGACGACAACGGCTCGCTGTTGGCGCAGATGCTGGCTGTAGTGCGTTATCGCTCGTCGTGGTTTCCACCCTATTATTACATGCATTGCCGCATCATGGGCGAAGGGGTGTACAAGGAGAGTAGCGGAGATGCCTTCGACCAGATGTTGAAGGCCCTGACCTCAAAGCTGGGGCCGCGAATGCTGTATGTGGAGGTAAGCCACTTGAGCCATAAGATGTTCGGCTACCGCCAGCTACGTGCTGCCCGCTACTTCCCTGTGCGGTGGATGAGCATCCACAACTCGCTGCATTCACGCACGCCGGAAGAACGCATCACGCCTGCCCTTCAGCAGCGCATCGACAATGCCTACGAGCGCGGTGTCATTACCGACGAGGTGAAGAGTGAGGACGACTTCAAAGAGTTTATGAAGTTGCTGCGCCATCACAACTGGTTAAAGCCCAAGCGCTACATCCCCGCCGATGAGTTCTTCCACTCATTCAGCGGACTGCCGATGGAGGAAGGAAAGGAAGGGATAGAGCTACACGATGACGGCCGTCTCTACCTCACCCGCTATCATAATCGCGTGGTGGGCTGCTCTGCCGTTGTCTACTCCAATCATCAGGCCTACCTCTGGTATGCCGCTTACCGCCGCAAGTCCTTCGCCTGGGTGCATCCGCGCGAGCTCACCATTTGGCACGCCATCAAGGATGCCCATAGCCGTGGCTACGAGCATATCCTCTTTATGGACGTGGGCCTACCCTTCCGCAAGAACAAATTCCGCGAGTTCATCCTTCGCTTCGGCGGCAAGCCCGTCACCACCTACCGTTGGTTCCGCTGCTCCATCAAATGGATCAACTCACTCCTTTCGTGGATTTACCGCGACTAACAGCCCATCTCACACAATAAAACGGAGTGCATCAGCGTTATTGAAGAGATGATACACTCATACAAAGGCAATGTGTTCCGTCACATTGCCATAATGATGTTACTGCTACTGACAGCACTACAGGCTGTCGGTCAGACATTTACGCTGAAAGGACTAGTGACCGATGATGAAGGCAAGCCCGTTGAGTTTGCCACTGTGGCTTGTGGTGAGCAGAGCAAAGTGACCTTCACAAATATCAAGGGCGAATACCACCTGACTCTGCAGACAGCCGATTCGGTGAAGGTGAGCTTCTCATCGGTGGGCTATAAGCCACGCACAAAAACCCTCTACAAACCGCAAGGAACACAAACCCTGCGCATCCTTCTGCGTGCAGATGGGGAACTCGGCGAAGTGGTGGTGACTGAAAGGCGGCGTCAGACCGACCAGATGGAGCAGCTTGACATCAAAGATTTGCGCACAGGTGCCGTCAGCGTAACAGGAAACGCCATAGAAGAGCTCATCCAGCAGCAGGCTGGGGTCTCCACCCATAACGAATTAAGCAGCCAGTACAACGTGCGCGGCGGTTCCTTTGACGAGAACTCCGTCTATATTAATAATGTGGAGGTCTACCGTCCCCTGCTTATCCGCTCCGGACAGCAGGAAGGGCTCTCTATCATCAATGCCGATATGGTGGAGCGAGTGGGCTTCTCATCAGGCGGTTTCTCTGCGAAGTACGGTGACAAAATGTCCAGCGCTCTTGACATCACCTACCGCCGTCCAGAGAAACTCGAGGCCACGGCGTCAGCCAGCCTGCTGGGCGGTTCGGCATACATTGGCTATGGCAACTCCAAGCACTTTTCCATGAGCCACGGTCTGCGCTACAAGACTAACCGCTACCTCTTAGGCTCTCTGGAGACCACAGGCGAATACCGTCCCAACCAGCTTGACTACCAGACCTATATGACCTGGAAGCCCAACCGCCGCTGGACGCTCGATTTCCTTGGCAACATCTCGGAGAACCACTACAACTTCCGTCCTAAGGATCGTGAGACAAAGTTCGGCACGATGGAGGACGCCAAATCATTCAAGGTTTACTTCGACGGTCAGGAAAAAGACATCTTCCGTACCCTCTTCGGCACCGCCTCGCTGACACGTCATATCGGTGACAGCACAAGCGTCAAGCTGCTGTGGAGTGCCTTCTACACCAAGGAGCAGGAGCGCTACGACATCCAAGGTCAATACTGGCTCGATGATACAGGCAGTGCCGAGCAGTTGGGTGTGGGAACCTATGCCGAGCACGCCCGCAACTACCTCACAGGCCGTGTGCAGAGTGTGAAGTTGATGCTAAACAAAAAGCTCAGGAAACACGACATAGAGGCAGGCCTTACCTATAAATGGGAGCACATCAAGGAGCAAAGCCGTGAATATGAGATGCGTGACTCGAGCGGTTACAGCGTGCCACATACTGGCCAGCGCCTTGACCTCATCTACACCCTCGCCTCAAATCAAGACATGAAGTCGCGCCGCGTTGAGGGCTATGTGCAGGATATCTTCCGCTGGAGCACCAATTCCCAGTCGGAGGAGGCAGATGAGTCCCGCCACACCTTCTTCACCCTCACTTACGGCCTTCGTTTCGCCCATTGGACATTCAACCGCGAGACATTGCTTTCGCCACGCGCCTCTTTAGCTATCGTACCTGCCAGCAATCCCGATATCACCTACCGCTTTGCCACAGGTCTCTACTATCAGGCTCCGTTCTACAAAGAGCTTCGCGACACCACACTGACCAGTAGTGGCGTCACCGCTGTCACCCTCAACCGCAACATCAAGAGCCAGCAGTCGTGGCAGGTGCTCACGGCTTTCGACTACCGTTTCAAGATGAACGACCGCAAGTATAAGTTCACCGCCGAGGCCTACTACAAAGCTCTGTCAAACCTCATCCCCTACAATGTGCAGAACGTGAAGGTGACCTATTACGGCGAGAACCTTACCTCTGGCTATGCCTTGGGTATCGACATGAAGCTATATGGCGAGTTCGTTCCCGGCACCGACTCGTGGGTCAGCTTCTCGCTGATGCGCACCCAGCAGAAATATCAAGGCCAGTGGGTTCCTCTGCCCACCGACCAGCGCTACGCCCTGAACCTGCACTTCACCGACTATTTCCCAGGTACCGACCGATGGAAGATGACATTGCGCCTGGCATATGCCGACGGTCTGCCCTTCGGAGCACCGCACAGAGGCATCGAGGCACAGAGCTTCCGAGCTCCTGCCTACAAGCGTGCCGACATCGGCATGAGCTACCTCGCATTAGGAAGTGCCAAGAGTGAAGCAAGAAATGAGAAATGGGGTGTAAAACGCATTTGGTTAGGATTGGACTGTCTGAATCTCTTCGGTATCAGCAATGTCAACAGCTATTACTGGGTAACCGACGTCACCAACCGCCAATGGGCCGTGCCCAACTACCTGACAGGCCGCCAAATCAACGGCAAAGTCATCGTTGAGTTCTGATGATTATTGTAACGTAACTCAGAAAAAACTACCTTACCTTCAGGCAGAGCAGCGTGAGGTCGTCGTTGGGCTCGGCACCGTCGCGATGTTTCTCCACCTCGGCCTTCAGATACTCCACCACCTGACGGGCATTCTCGAAATGTGCCGTACGGAGGATATCAAGTAGACGATCGTCGCCGAACTGCTCCTGCTGACGGTTCTCAGCTTCATTTAGGCCATCGGTGTAGACGAAGAGCGGACAGCTCTTGATACTGTCGATATGCTCGCCGACAAACTCCAATCCTGGCCAGAGACCGATAGGTGCATTGGGTTCCATCTCAAGGAACTCACCGCCCTGTTCGCCCTTACGCAAGATAGGCGGATTATGTCCGCAGTTACAGAAGTCGAGACGGCCAGTAGTAAGGTCTACCAATCCGATAAACATCGTGACAAACATGCCTGCCTCGTTGTCGCCAGAGAGCTCGGCATTCATGCGCGTTGCGATTTCATCCGGCATCATCTCCTGCGTAGCCAATGTACGGAAGAGCCTGGTGGCCTGTGCCATGAAGAGCGAAGCCGGGACACCCTTTCCTGAGACATCGCCAACGCAGAAATACAGCTTATCGGAAATCAGCAGATAGCCATAGAGGTCGCCACCCACCTCCTTGGCTGGTGTCATCGAGGCATAGATGTCAAGATCGTCACGCTCTGGGAAGACACCTGGCACCATCGACATCTGTATGTCGCGTGCGATACGCAACTCACTCTCAATGCGCTCCTTCACGGCAGTAGTCTCCTCCAGCTGGTCGTAGGCGGTCTTCAGCTGTGAGTGTGCCTCCTCCAATCGCTTGTGTGCAAGGGAAAGACGCTTAGCAGAGCGGATGCGGAAGTAGATAAAGATCAGGAAGAAAAGGATAAGCAGCGAGAGCGCTACGGTAAGACTGACCCACCGCTGGCGGTCCATATCAGCCTGCTGCTGGTTAATCTTGGCTTCCTTCTGCGAGGTGTTGTAAATGGTGGCCAGCTCGGCTGCATCGTCACTCTTACTCTTAACTATAGCGCTGTCGAGGGCATCACAAAGCTGCATGGCGGTTTCCATCACCGTGTCACGTCGCTGGGCACCCACGTTGGCACGTACCTTGGGCAAAAGATATAGCTGAATATTATCGAGTGTCAACTCAATGTCGCGTTCTACGAGCATCTGGTTCAGATACCGGTAATTATCTGCTGCCTCATTATATCGACCGGCTCGCACCAAATAATCGTTGGCATTGATGCGTCCAAGACTCGTCTTCGAGTAGTCGGTACTCAAAAAAGCCTTGTATGCCTCAGCTGCTGCCTCCACGCTATCGGTGCCCAGCAAAGCCACGGCGCGCATAATATCAATCTCTCCCTGGTATTCATCAAAGAGCTCTGTCATGGCTTTTTTCTGTCCTCTGTAGAGATCCAACAGCATTTCCGTACGGTCTATCCAGTAGAGGGCATCATAGAAACGTCGCGTGTTGATGTAGGCCTGGCTGGTGTAGACAGTACCCAGGACAGCCTCCTGTATTCCGCGACCCACAGTATCGTTCTGCCAGCGGTTGCGATAGTGCTCACGTGCCTGATAGAAACTGACGCTGGCCTCGTGTTCACGGCCGAGGTTAAGCTCACAACATCCTATATTATTAAGCAGGATAGCATAGTCGATGTCGGAGCCGGTGTTCGTCTCTTTCATTTTTGCCACAGCGGGCATAGCCACCTCCAAGGACCCCTCAAAGTCGCCCTTGATTAGCAGCAACTCGGAGAGACGTCGGGCCGACTTGTTATAGCTGAGCTGGTCCTGCTCAGTCTTTACCTCACAGGCCAAAGCCTTCTTGAAATAATACTCTGCCGAACGGTACTGGCCCTGACGATAAGAGGCAGAGCCGCGCCAGCGGTTGGCTTCCAGAGCGGAGATGTCTCCTGCTTGCTCAAAGCTGTCGGCCAGCAGCTTCATGCGTTCATAGTCCTTATTAGCACCGGCTGCAAAGATGATACTATCGGCATGGCCCGCACGCAACTCATGGGCTGCCTCGTCGTGACCGCATGACCACAACGATGCGCCAACGATGACACATAATACACAAAGCAGAAAACTTCTCGTCTTGTCCATCTGCAAACCATACACTTTTGCGTGGCAAATTTACACATTCTTTCCCATTCCGCCAAGCTTTTTCGTTACTTTTTTTCTTCCCCTACCCTGTAAGAGTCAAAAAGTAGACAATAATGACAATTTTAGAAAAAAAATGTTAACACCAATGAAAAAGTTTCACATAATGTATTGTAATACCAATTTTATGCATATCTTTGCATAATTAACTATCTGTAAGATTCAAACTACACCTATGAAAAAGTTTAAGGACAATAACATTTTTCTCTTGTTGACTGCAGCCATACTCATGTTGACTGGCTGCAGCAAACCTACTGATTTGTTTGATGAGGAAGCCCAGGCGAAGATTAACGCTGTGAAGCTTTTGGGCCCCATCGACTCACGTCATGATTGGAGCACCATCTATCAGGGCACCATTACCGTCAATGCCAATGCCGGGCTTGACGACATTGTGAAGGTGCAGATCCTGACCGAGCCGCCGTTCTTCAATTCAGATGCCAAAGTGCTTAACGAGGCTGATGCAAAAAAGGGCGACAAGGTGACCATCAAATACGATGCCCCGAAGACCAGCACGCAGCTGGTGGCAGCATGCGTGAGCAGCAAGGGAGCCTACTACATCCAGGTATTCAAGCCTGGTGATGCTGAAGTGAGCTTCGTCCAAGCCAAGTCACGTGTAACCAGGGCTTCGGGCAGTGAGGCTCCCAACATCACTTCTATCAAGTTGTCTGCTCCCCACAAGACGTTCAATGCTATGCGTGCAGAGGCTGGAGCAACTTGCGTCATCAATGGCACCACCTACAATTTATGGGGAGATGGCTCTTGGGCCAACGACCAGGTGTGGGAGCCTGCTGACGGAAACACCTTCGACAATGGCTGGAAGATGGATACCGAGAAGAACAAAGGCATCATCTACCGTGACATCGAGGGATTTGAAGACGGTGAGCTGGCAAACATCCAGGCCATTACCGAGGCATTCCTTGTCAAGTATTCGGGCAACGCCAAGAAGAACAACATCAAGTTGATTCGTGAGAGTGCGTACTTCACCCTCAACAACAACTACCTGATTACCGACGGTGCAAATCCCGTGACGCTCATTCCCATTCAGACTTATTCCACGGAGTTCAAGTGGAACCACGTCTACTACTATTATTTTAAGCCGGAGAACATTCCAGCTGGCATGAGCGAGGTGGACTACATCAAGCAGCTGCCGAAGTACAAGGCCATCCAGGTAGAGCGCGCCTCCACTACTGCAGCCAGCAATGCAGGCACATTCTTCCGCAACAAGGAGTTCCTGCTGCCCTTCTACGGCGACGGCACTCCCATCGAGGGTGAAAACACCGCCAGCGCCATCTTCCCCAAGGGATACAAGGTGGGCTTCATGAACATGAAGCACGAAGAGAACAAATGGAATATTGAAAACTGCAAATATGGCTGTACCTATGGTGACGGACGTCTGAACTATAACGTCAACCACATCAAGGGCCACTACCTCACAGCTATGGACAAGAGCATCGGCGGCTCTACGCTCGAGGGTATGCAGTTTGAAGACCCGCGTATCGCCATCTTCAGCGCCAACGGTAAGACGTACATGTGCTTCGAAGACGGCGCCGACTGCAACTTCTGCGATATGATCATTGAGGTGGGTAGCGGTACGGACATCGTCGAAGAGACGCCGGAGCCAGAGGCAAAGGTATATACGATGTGCTTCGAGGACGAGCCGAACACAGCCGACTACGACATGAATGACCTCGTTTTGCAAGCTATCCGCATCAAAGACACGAAGATTCAACTGTCTATCGTGGCCTGCGGAGGTAACGACGAGCTATGGATACACGGACTCGGCAGCGGCTCCAGCATGGCAGCCAAAGAGATTCACCAGCACTTTGGCTATGATGCCGGCGAGGCCTTCATCAACACACAGAAAGGCAAGCAATGGGTTCATCCCTATTCAGAAGTCATTACTATTGACAAGTCACTGAGCATGGAGGATTTCCTTAAAGGCATCACGGCTTATAATGCCACAACCAAGAAGACGTTAGGCATGCCGAAACAGGGAGAAGCGCCTTTCACCATTATTATTCCCGACAATTTCCAATGGCCGTTGGAGGGACACCGCATCTCAAGTGCCTATTCGACTTTCCTTAACTGGGTTCAGAACATGAACCAGTCAGGCGACTGGTATCTCACTGGCAATGCCGACAATCTGTATCCCATCGATCAACTTCTGAATAATAAGTAGGAAACCATCCTACCATAAGACCATAAAGGGGATTGCAGCGCTGAATGGTGCTGCAATCCTTTTTTTATAAATAATTAAGTCAAAAATGAATGTTAATTCATTTATCTTTTGTACCTTTGCACCAGTTTTAAGCTTAAACTTTAAATACATTATGAAAATTTCGCACATTGAGCATCTGGGCATTGCCGTCCAGAGCATTGAAGAGAGCCTGCCTTACTTTACTGACGTGCTGGGCTTGGAGTGTTATGCAACAGAAGTAGTTGAAGACCAGAAGGTGAAGACCGCTTTCCTGCGCTGCGGCGAGGTGAAGTTGGAGCTGCTGGAGCCCACAAGCCCCGAGAGCACCATTCAGAAGTGGCTCGACAAGGGCAACAAGGGTGTTCACCACGTAGCTTTCTGCATTGAGGACGGCGTAGCCAACGCATTGGCTGAGGTCAGCGAGAAGGGTGTCCGCCTCATCGATCAGGCTCCCCGCAAGGGTGCCGAGGGTCTGAATATCGCCTTCCTGCATCCGAAGAACACCTGCGGCATCCTCACCGAGCTTTGCGAGCACCCGGAGTAAGCATCGTAAAAGGAAATATCGTAATAACGAAAAAACGAAAGGTCGTAATATCGTAATAACGAAATAACGTAATAACGAAACATTAAAATATTGCAATGTCAACACAGTTAGAGAAAATCAAGAAACTGATTGAGAACCGCGAGAAGGCCCGTCTGGGCGGCGGTGAGAAAGCCATTCAGAAGCAGCACGAGCGCGGCAAGTATACGGCCCGCGAGCGCATCGACATGTTGCTCGACGAAGGTTCTTTCGAAGAGTACGACATGTTCAAGGAACACCGCTGCCACAACTTTGGCATGGAGAAGAAGCAGTTCCCTGGCGACGGCGTGGTGGCTGGTTCAGGCACCATCGAAGGCCGCTTGGTATTTGTCTTCGCACAGGACTTCACCGTGCATGCAGGCTCGCTCTCTGAGACCATGAGCCAGAAGATCTGCAAGGTGATGGATATGGCCATGAAGATGGGTGCTCCCGTCATCGGCATCAACGACTCGGGTGGCGCACGTATTCAGGAGGGCATCAACGCCCTGGCCGGCTATGCCGAGATTTTCGAGCGCAATATCCTCGCATCGGGTGTCATCCCGCAGATCAGCGGCATCTTCGGCCCCTGCGCCGGCGGTGCAGTCTACAGCCCTGCCTTGACCGACTTCACGCTGATGATGGAAGGCACGAGCTATATGTTCCTTACCGGCCCGAAGGTGGTGAAGACCGTCACGGGCGAGGACATCGACCAGGAGCATCTGGGCGGTGCCAGCGTGCACGCTACGAAGAGTGGTGTGACCCATTTCACGGCTAAGACCGAGGAAGAGGGTATTCAGATGCTGAAGACGCTGCTCTCATATATTCCTTCCAACAATATGGAGATTGCTCCGCGCATCAAGTGCGACGACCCCATCAACCGTATGGAGGACAGCCTGAACGAGATCATCCCCGAGAACCCCAACGAGGCCTACGACATGTACAAGGTCATCGCAGCCGTTACCGATAACGGCGAGTTCTTCGAGGTGCAGCCTAAGTTTGCCAAGAATATCATCGTGGGCTTCGCCCGCTTCAACGGTCAGAGCGTAGGCATCGTGGCCAACCAGCCCTCATGCTACGCCGGTGTGCTCGACGTGAACGCCAGCCGCAAGGGTGCCCGCTTCGTACGTTTCTGCGACGCCTTCAACATCCCCATTGTGTCGCTCGTCGACGTGCCCGGATTCCTGCCCGGCACAGGCCAGGAGTACAACGCCGTCATCCTGCACGGCGCCCAGCTGCTCTACGCCTATGGCGAGGCTACTGTGCCCAAGATCACCGTCACCCTGCGCAAGTCCTATGGTGGCTCGCACATCGTGATGGGTTCCAAGCAGCTGCACACCGACCTCAACTACGCATGGCCCTCAGCAGAGATTGCCGTGATGGGTGCCAGCGGTGCTGCTGCTGTGCTCTATGCCAAGGAAGCCAAGGCCAAGAAGGAGGCCGGCGAGGACGTGAAGGCCTTCATCGCCGAGAAGGAGGACGAGTACAACGAGCTCTTCGCCAATCCTTATCAGGCTGCCAAGTACGGCTATATCGACGACGTCATCGAGCCGCGCAACACCCGCTTCCGCATCTGCCGCGGTCTGGCTCAGCTCGCCACCAAGCGCGATGCTCTGCCCGCCAAGAAGCATGGTAACATCCCAATGTAAAAGACTATGAAGAATAACGAAGTCTACGCTGCCATTGCCCTTGCCCTGCACGAGCACTTCGGCAACAACGTCCATGATGTGGAGCCCGGTTTCATCACCATCAAGGAGCATCCCACACAATGGAACGGCTATGCCCAGACCATGACAGCACACCCTTAAATCACGAGAACATGAAAGAATACAAGTATACCATCAACGGCACGAAGTACGAGGTAGCCATCGGCGACATCGAAGACTGCAACGTGACCGTCACCGTCAACGGTGAAGAATACAAGGTGGAAATGGAGAAGCCCGCCGAGCCCGAGAAAAAGAAGCCCGTGCTGGGTAAGCCCGCAGCTGCCGCTGAAAGTACGGGTGACGGTTCTGCCGTCGCTGACAAGGCCGCCGTCAACAAGAACAACGCCATCAAGGCCCCGCTGCCAGGTGTCATCACCGACATCAAGGTTGCCGTGGGCGACGAGGTGCAGGCTGGCGACACCGTCATCGTGCTCGAGGCCATGAAGATGGCCAATGCCCTGCAGGCCGAGAAGGCCGGTAAGGTCACTGCCGTCTGCGTGAAGATTGGCGAGAGTGTCATGGAAGACGACGCCCTCGTGGTCATCGAGTAGCTCCTGCCTCCTCAAACCAAGGCCGCTGACAGTTCCTTCAAGGAGCTGGGCGGCCTTTTTCATTGGCCGTCGGTGAAGAAAAAGTGAACACGCCCCCGAAATTGGGGGCTTTTTCGTTTTTTTCCATCGTTTTTTGGCTGTTCTAAGATTTTTTCGTATTTTTGCAGAAATAATTTATTGTAAAGACGACTATGAAAACAAACACTAAACTACTGGCCACGCTGGTCGCTGTCTGCGCCGTATGCCTGACAGCCACGGCAGGAAAGAAGCAAACCGTAGTGCAGGAGCCACAAGATCCCAATGAGATGGTGGCCTACCTCTTCACCTATTTCAACAGCAACGCCCCTGAGGACGAGCAGATATGCTACGCCCTGAGCGACGACGGCTACAACTTCACGCCGCTGAACCACGGCGCACCCGTCATCACCAGCGATACCATCGCCCTGACACAATGTGTGCGCGACCCGCACATCCTGCGCTGCGAAGACGGCAAGACATTCTATATGGTGGCTACGGATATGCGCTCGTCGTTGGGATGGGCCAGCAACCGCGGTATGGTGCTGCTGAAATCGACTGACCTCATCCATTGGCAGCACTCGACGGTGAACTTCCCCACCCGATACACCAAGGCGTGGAAGAATGTGATTCGCGTGTGGGCACCTGAGACCATCTACGACCACAAGGCCAAGAAATACATGGTGTTCTACTCGCTGCGCACCAATGACCCGGGCTCATTCGACAAGATCTACTATCAGTATGCCAACGAGGACTTCACCGACCTGGAGGGCGAGCCGCGCTGGCTCTTCGACGCGGGCAATGCCACCATCGACGGTGACATTGTCTACAACGAGGCCGACCAGCTCTACCATCTCTTCTACAAGCAGGAGTCGGGCCGCGGCATCTACCAGGCCGTAGCGAAGAACCTGACCGACCGCTGGCAGATGCTCGACGGCAACGTGGAGCAGACACGCGAGGCTGTGGAGGGTGTCGGCGTGTGCAAGGCCATCGACGGAAAGTCGTGGATCATCATGTACGACTGCTACGGCAACGGCCACTACCAATTCTGCAAGTCGGAAGACCTGAAGACTTTCCAGTTTGTGCAGAATACTGAGACGAAGGGCAAGTTTACACCCCGTCACGGCACGATCATCCCGATTACAAGGGCTGAGAAGGAGCGTCTGCTGCACGAGTTCGGCAACTTCGCACAGCCCATCCTGCCCGGCTTCCATGCCGACCCCGAGGTGCTCTACTCCAACCAGACGAAGAAATACTACATCTACAGCACCACCGACGGCACACCCGGATGGGGCGGCCACGACTTCAGCGTCTTTTCCAGCACCAACCTCAAGGACTGGACGGATGAAGGAAAAATGCTCGACGTGAAGGACGATCAGGTGAAATGGGCCACGGGCAATGCCTGGGCTCCGTGCATCATAGAGAAATTTGGTCGTTTAGGGAATTCGTCGTTTAGTCGTTTAGGAATAAATGATAACATGGTTACTTCCCCAAACGACCAAACGACCAAACGACCAAACGACTACAAATACTACTTCTACTTCTCGGCACACAACCCACAGTCGAACCGCAAGGAGATCGGCGTGGCCGTCAGCGACAGTCCCACAGGCCCCTTCGTTGACAGCGGTGCGCCCATCATCACCGATGCCGACCGTCCTCAGGAGGCTCGCGGCGGACAGGCCATTGATGTCGATGTGTTCAAAGACCCGAAGAGCGGCAAATATTATCTGTACTGGGGCAACGGCTTCATGGCCGGCGCCGAGCTGAACGATGACATGCTCTCGGTGAAGAAGGAGACGATCACCCACATGACTCCACAGGGCGGCTCGCTGCAGACATGGGCCTTCCGCGAGGGTGCCTATGTCTTCTACCGCAAGGGCACATACTATTTCCTCTGGAGTGTCGACGACACGGGTTCGCCCAACTACCACGTGTGCTACGGAACGGCGAAGTCGCCCCTCGGCCCCATCACTATCGACGAGGACAACTACCTGGTCATCAAGCAGAAGCCCGAAGACGGCATCTACGGCACGGCACACAACAGCATCCTGCAGATTCCCGGCAAGGACGAGTGGTACATCGTCTACCACCGCATCAACAAGAACTACATCGACCGCCACTTTGCACCCGGCATCCACCGCGAGGTATGCATCGACCGTCTGACCTTCGACAAGAAAGGCCGCATCATTCCCGTCACGCCTACGCAAGACGGCCCTGCCCCATTGGCAGAGAAGAAATAAGACTGGCTTACTGGAAGAAATAGTAATACCAATACGTGCCGCGGAACTGTTCCTCGGTACGTATTTTTCTTTCCGACGGCTTGGGATAGATAGAGTCGTTGGCATGGAATTCCTCCCAACGATTCAGCATCAACGAGTCCCTATATATAAATAATGTGTCGACTATCTGCTGATAGAGCACGAGTGCCTCACGATAGTGGCGAGGCAGCGAGTCGGCCTCCATCGTATAATAACGGGGCAGACAGACGACGAAGGTGTCGATGCGGCGGTCGATGAGCTGTCCCATCAGCCTGTAGTCGCGCCAGGCAGGTGAGGACATGGTGTCACGCTCCAACACATCCAGATACTGCTTCACGTCAAAGCGGTCGGCCAAGGCGCTACGGCCTGTATAAACGCGTCCGGCCACGCTATCGGGCTGCCATGTAGAGTCGCAACGGGCCATGATGCTGTCATGACTGACGCCGAAGTGTTTCCACAGCAGCGTGTCGGGCATCAGCAGCAACGTACTCTTGCTGCCCTGCATGGGGAGCATATCGGCGCTGGTGCCGCTGACAGCATATTCAAAGAGGCGGTCGGCCAACTGTCCTTTCTGCGAAAGGGCGAAGATGCGCAGCATGGTCAGACTCTCGTCAGTCTCCAGCGAGCGCTCTCCCACACGCAGGGCCTCGTCCATATCGCCTTCCATCAGCGCCGTCTCAGCATGAGCCCTGAAATGCTGCACAGCATTGGTATTGCTCACCAACGCCACGCCAATCATCATCGAAGCCAATTGCAAGAGGTTGATCCATGTCACACGCGAAAAGAGTGCCACGGGTTTGCGGCCCTCGTCACCGACAGGCATCATCTGCTTAGACAGCCAAACTGCCCCACCCCATAGCACCAGCGCCAACGGTCCTGCCCAGAGCCATGCTCCCCAGCGGAAGGGCGAGCTGACACACGACAGGAAGGCCAGCAACAGCATCGACGGGAAATAGGTCAAGGCATGGGTACGCCGTGTCAGCCGTGTCATAGCAAACACAAGCAAATGCAGGCCGAAGAGCACCGATGTGCAGATGACGGCCCCGACGGCACAGTTATAGTGCGTCTTTCCACCGCTCAGCCCATGCTGAGCAACGGCCAGCATATCGCCCTGAAAGAAATAGAGCCAGCAGAACGTAAACGACAAGAAGGCGAGGGCGCACACCACTCTCAAGATGACGGCACCCTCGTTCCTATGTCTATCGCGATATCTCATTCCGGTCGTTTAGGAAATCTGTCGGCTGGTTGTTTATGATAGCCTTTATCTATTGGCAGTTAGCCAAAAGCCAAGAACCAATCGCCAATTAGTTTTTCTTCAGCACCACCGCACTACGGGCAGGGATATAGAGCTTCAGCCACTCCTTATGATCCTTCACATAGAGCGGATCGTAGTTGGTGAAGTGGGTGACGCTATCGTCTGCGAATCCAAAGCCGCCGAAGTCCTTCGAGTCGGTGTTGAGCACCACGTCATACGAGCCTGTCGGCACCAGGAAACCATAGTCGGTAAACGACTGCGTAGGCGAGAAGTTGAACACGAAGAGCAGGTCGCCACGCATAAAGGCCAGCACCTGGTCGCCGTCGTTGTGCCAGATTTCCACCACGGGTTTCTGCTGGAAGTTGCGCACGCTCTTGATCACCTTCAGCATCTCACGGTCGAAGTCGCCCAGCCAATGGTAGCACAGGTCTTTGTTGTCTACGAGATTCCATTGGCGGCGGGCATACTTGTAACTCCAGCCATTGCCCTCGCGGGGGAAGTCAATCCACTCAGGATGGCCGAACTCGTTGCCCATAAAGTTGAGGTAGCCGCCATTGATGGCAGCAGCGGTGACGAGACGTATCATCTTGTGCAGGGCGATGCCTCGCTCAGCCACGCCGTTGATGTCCTTCTTGGCGAAGTGCCAGTACATATCAGCATCAATGAGTCGGAATATGATGGTCTTGTCGCCGACGAGTGCCTGGTCGTGGCTCTCACAATAGGAGATGGTCTTCTCATCGGGGCGGCGATTCTTCACCTCCCAGAATATCGAGCTGGGCTTCCAGTTCTCGTCAGCCTGCTCCTTGATGGTCTTGATCCAGTAGTCGGGGATGTTCATGGCCATACGGTAGTCGAAACCGAAGCCGCCATCCTCGAACTTTGCTGCCAAACCAGGCATACCGCTCACCTCCTCGGCGATGGTGATGGCATCGGGATTCACCTCGTGGATAAGGCTGTTGGCCAGCGTGAGATAGCAGATGGCATTGTCATCCTCATGTCCGTTGAAGTAGTCACCATAGCCGCCGAAGGCCTCGCCAAGACCGTGACTATAATAGAGCATCGAGGTGACGCCGTCGAAGCGGAAGCCGTCGAAGCGGAACTCCTCCAACCAGTATTTGCAGTTGGAGAGCAGGAAATGGATGACGTCGTCCTTGCCATAGTCAAAGCAGAGCGAGTCCCAAGCCGGATGCTCGTGGCGGTCGCCGGGATAGAAGAACTGGTTGGGGTCGCCGCAAAGGTTGCCCAGTCCTTCCACCTCGTTCTTCACGGCATGTGAGTGCACGATGTCCATGATGACTGCGATGCCCAGCTTGTGGGCCTCATCGATAAGAGCCTTCAGCTCCTCTGGTGTGCCGAAGCGACTGCTGGGTGCGAAGAACGAAGAGACGTGATAGCCGAAGCTGCCATAGTAGGGATGCTCCTGAATGGCCATCACCTGAATGCAGTTGTAGCCGTCCTTGGCCACACGAGGCAGCACGTTGTCCTTGAATTCCGTGTAAGTGCCCACCTTCTCGGCATCCTGGCCCATGCCCACATGACACTCGTAGATGAGCAGCGGGTTCTTCTTGGGCTTGAAGCCGGCCTTCTTCCAGACGTAAGGCACAGCAGGATTCCACACCTGAGCGGAGAAAATCTTCGTCTGGTCGTCCTGCACTACTCGGCGCGTCCAGGCAGGGATGCGCTCACCCTCGCCGCCGTTCCACTTCACCTTCATCTTGTAGAGCTGGCCGTGCTGCAGGTCTTTCTCCTTCAGCTTCAGCTCCCAGTTGCCTGTGCCGGCAACTCGCTTCATACGATATTTCTCATCCTCTTTCCAGTCGTTGAAGTCGCCGATGAGATAGATGTCGGTGGCGTTGGGAGCCCACTCACGGAATACCCAGCCGCGTGTCAACTTGTGCAGGCCGAAATAGAGGTGGCCGGTGGCAAAGTCGCTCAGCGTCTTCTTTCCGTTTTGCGTCAACTGGTTGATCTTCCACACGGCGTGGTCGTGGCGTCCGCGGATGGCATCCTCGTAGGGTTCCAGCCAACCGTCGTTCTGTACGAGGCCAATATGCTTGGGGGCCTCTTCTATTGTCTGTTTCTTTGCTTTTGCCATAGTTTTGTTGATTATGGGGCCAATAGGTCCAATGGGGCCTATGGGTTATACTTTTACCTTAAAAATTGCTTTCTTGATTTCGGGTGCCATAGAGATGCATGGAGCGTGGCCGTCCTCTGGGAAGAAGATGGCGAACATGCCAGGCTGACAGTCGACGAAGCTCTCTGCCATCAGGTCGGGATACTTGGTGATGTCTTTCTCGGCGTTGTACTCAGCCTCGGGCAGGTCGCACAGCGGCGTATAGCCGTAGGTCTCAGGCACATCGAGGGGAATCTGGATGTCAATCATCTTGCGGTGAGTCTCGATAACGGCCTCGTCAGGAGCCTTACCCTTGGCGACGGCGATATTGACAAAGAGGTCTTTGTCCTTGATGGGATACTTGCCCACTTCGAACTTGCTGAGATTGTTCTTCTTGATGAACTCCACCACATCCTTGAAGAGCGGGTTCACGGCCTCGTACCTGGCGAGGTTGTCTAATGTGTCGATAATCATAGCTATGTGTTTTTAGGTTTTATGAGGCTAATGGGCCTATGAGGCCATTGGGATTACTGGGATAACTGTCGGCGGCCATTGACGTAGGTACCTTGGGCGGTGACGTTGCCGTTGCGGTCTTTCTCAAGGAAGGCTCCGTCACGACGACCATTGACATAGTTGCCCTCAAAGCGCACGCCGTCTTTATTCTCCTCGATGGACTTGCCGTTGCGTTTGCCGTCCTTGAACTCTGCCTTGAACTTTGAGCCGTCAGTCTTGTGACCGATGCACTCGCCATTGGGCAGACCATCCTTGAAGAAACCCTCCAGTATGTCGCCCTGCTTGTTGGTCAGCTTGCCTTTACCGTTGGGAGCATCGGCCTTCCATTGGCCTACATAGGTATTGCCGTTGGACCATACCACAGTACCCTCGCCACTCTTCTCGCCATTGAGGAACTGGCCCGTGTACTTGTCGCCGTTGGCATAGGTGATGATGCCGCTGCCTGTGCGCTCACCTTTCCGATAGTCGCCCTCGTAGGTGTCGCCATTCTGGAAGCGATAGACGCCACGACCATCCTGCAGGTCGTCGGCCCAGTCGCCCAGATAGACGTCGCCGCTGGCATATTTGTAGGTGCCTTTGCCGTGTTTCTTGTTGTTCAGCCAATCACCGTCGTAGGATGAGCCGTCACTCCAGCTGAAAAGGCCCTTACCGTTTTTCATATCGTCCTTCCACTCGCCTTGATAGAAAGATCCGCTGGCAAAGGTGTAGCGCCCCTTTCCCTGACGCATGTCCTGATGCCACATGCCATCATAGACATCACCATTATAATAGTACATCACACCCTGACCTTGCTGATAGTCTTTAAACCAGAGGCCCTCGTAACGGTTGTTGTTCAGGAACCAATAAGTGCCCAAACCATGCTGATGATCGTCGAGCCACTGGCCTTCATAGCGTTCGCCATCGCTGAAGACATAGGTGCCTTCGCCCTGGCGCTTTCCTTTTACGTATTGGCCATCATACCAGTTACCGTTTTTCCATACGGTCTTTCCCTTGCCGTTGGGCTTGCCCTGTGACATTTCACCAATGTATTCACCGCCGTCTTTAGTGGTACACGAACCTTGAGTGATGCTCTGTGCAGAAGCTGCGACAGGCAAGAGAGCTATACTAAAAATGAGAAATATCTTTGTCAGTTTCATGTGTATTCACGTTTTCAAACCACAAAGATAGAAAAAAAAACGTATGCAGACAAAGAATTTAAGATTTTCGGCAAAAGAATTAAGAAATATTTGTAACTTTGCCGTCAAATCTCAACACAATTATGAAATTCATTGGCATCATCCCTGCGCGCTATGCATCGACGCGCTTCCCCGGCAAGCCCCTCGCTATGTTGGGTGGCAAGACCGTCATACAGAGAGTTTATGAACAAGTTGACAAGACGCTCAACTCACACTCCTCCCCTCTCCCCTCTCACCTTTCCCCTGTCTACGTTGCCACCGACGACGAGCGTATCTTCAATGCTGTGGAGAGCTTTGGCGGCAAGGCCGTGATGACTCGCTCCGACCATCAGAGCGGCACCGACCGCATCCAGGAAGCGGCAGAGAAGATTGGCACCGATGCCGACGTTATTATTAATGTGCAGGGTGACGAGCCGTTCATCCAGCCTTCGCAAATTGAGACGCTGATGCATCTTTTCGACGATGCCGAGACGCAGATAGGCACCATCGGAAAGCCGTTCGACACGATAGAGGCTGTGCAGAATCCCAACTCGCCGAAGATTGTATGCGACGTGCGAGGCTATGCCCTCTACTTTAGCCGCTCGGTCATCCCCTTCATACGGGGCAAGGAGCCAAGCGAGTGGCTCACGCATTTTCCGTTCCTCAAGCACTTGGGGCTCTATGCCTATCGCCGCGAGGTATTGGCACAAATAACGAAACTGCCCCAAAGCTCCCTGGAGAAAGCAGAGAGTCTGGAGCAGTTGCGATGGTTGCAGAATGGCTATCGCATCAAGGTGGGCCTCACCGATGTAGAGACCGTCGGCATCGACACACCTGAAGATCTCTTACGCGCGGCGCATTTCCTCTAACAATTGTTTCTGACGCTCACTAAGCTGTGAGGGCAGGGTGACATTGTAGGTCAGGATGAGGTCTGTGCCATTCTGACCTTTGCCACGCAGACGTGCCTTCGTGCCAGGCTGTGTACCGGGTTTCACTTTCAGCTTCAGCTTCTGTCCGCCGCTCAGTCCCACCATCACCTCGCCACCCAGCAAGGCCGTGTACATGTCGATGTTGATGCTGGCCTGCGTCTCGCGAGGCTGTGCCTGCTGACGTCCGAAGCCGCCGAAGTTGCTGCTGAAGTGAGCTGAGCCGCCACGTCCGCCAAACAAATTCTCGAAGAACGAGCTGAAGCCGCTGCCACCCTGGAAATTGCTGAAGTCGAAGCCATCGAAGGGCGAGCCGCCGCCAGAGCTGTGGAATCCTCCCCCACCCTGTCCGAACTGCTCTGCCTCGCGCCATTGCTCACCATACTGGTCGTACTTGCGACGCTTCTCAGGATCGCCAATGACGTCGTAGGCCTCGTTCAACGCCTGAAACTTTGCCTTTGCCTTCGGGTCATCAGGGTGCAGGTCGGGGTGAAACTGCTTGGCACGCTTCAGGTACGCCTTCTTCACGTCCTTCTGCGCTATGTCCTTGGGAACACCAAGAATCTTGTAATAGTCAATAAATGCCATATCTATGTCTCCTTTCTTTTTTACATAATGAGCAGCAATTTCCGTGCCGAAGTGATAGAAAAACAACATTTTCTTTTGCTTTTTTCTTAGTAATTCGTACCTTTGCACCCCAAAAGCTAAACAATCATGAGCATTGAGGAGCAATTAAGCCAGCGGATTCTGATTCTTGACGGTGCGATGGGTACCAAGATACAGTCCTTGGGCCTGACAGGCAACAACGATGCACTGTGTCTGACACAGCCTGACGTCATCGCCAATATCCATCGCCAGTATATCGAGGCTGGTGCCGACATCATCTCCACCAACACTTTTTCTTCCAACCGCATCAGCCAGCAGGAATACGGCTGTGCTGACAAGGCCCGGCTGATGGCTCTCGAGGGAGCACGCATCGCCCGTCGCGTAGCGGACGAGTTTAGAGTTGAGAGTTTAGAGTTGAGTGACATTTCCACAGCAGAACAAAAGTCACTCAACTCTAAACACTCAACTCTCAACAGAATCTGGGTTGCCGGCTCGATGGGACCTACGTCGAAGTCCTTGTCGTTGGCTTCCGACATGAACAATCCTGCCCTGCGCACGGTGGATTTCGACGAGATGGCAGCGGCCTACTATGAGCAGGCCGATGCCCTGATGGAAGGAGGTGCCGACCTGCTGCTGCTGGAGACCTGCTACGATGCGCTGAACACAAAGGCTGCCCTCTATGCCATCCAACAGTTAAACGAGCACCGAGAAAAGCCCATACAGGTGATGGTGTCAGCTACTATCAACGACCGCAGCGGACGCACTTTGACGGGTCAGACGCTCGAGGCATTCTTCGTCAGCATCAGCCACTATCCTCACCTGCTCAGCTTCGGTCTCAACTGCTCCTTCGGCGTCAGCGAGCTGCGTCCCTTCGTCGAGCAGTTGGCCACGCGGATTCCCGTCTATTTGTCATTACATCCCAATGCCGGCCTGCCTAATGAGATGGGCGAATACGATGAGTTGCCCGAGTTTACTGCCGCCCACCTGCGGCAGATGGCAGAGGCAGGCCTGCTGAACATAGCCGGCGGTTGCTGCGGCACCAACGAGCAGCACATCCGTGCCATCAGCCAAGCCCTGAAAGGCATTCCTCCAAGGAAGGGGTGGAAGGTGGAAAACCTTCCACCCTCCACCCTTAACCTATCGGGTTTGGAGCCGCTCACTCTCCCTCAGCCCATGCTGACGAACATTGGCGAGCGTACCAACGTGGCCGGTTCACGCAAGTTTGCCCGTCTCATCGCTGAGAAGAAATACGACGAGGCCCTCAGCGTGGCCCGCCAACAGATAGAGGGCGGCGCCAGCATCATCGACATCAATATGGATGACGCGATGCTCGACAGCCATCAGGAGATGCAGACCTTCTGCCGCCACATCAGCAACGACCCTGCCGTGGGCCGTTCCGTGCTGATGATCGACTCCAGCGACTGGCCTACGGTCTTGGCAGGCCTGAAGAACGCGCAGGGCAAGTGCATCGTCAATTCCATCAGCCTGAAGAACGGCGAGGAGGACTTCCTCAACAAGGCCCGCGAGCTGCGCCGACTGGGTGCCGCCGTCGTGGTGATGGCCTTCGATGAGGAAGGACAGGCCACCACCTTCGAGCGTAAGACAGCCATCGCCCAGCGTGCCTATAAATTGTTGACTACCATCGGTTTCCCGCCACAGGACATCATCTTCGACGTAAACATCCTCTCCGTCGGCACGGGCCTCAAGGAGCATCAGGCCTACGCCGTCGATTTCATCCGTGCCGTCAAGTGGATCAAGGAGAATCTGCCCCTGGCGAAGACCAGCGGCGGCGTCAGCAACCTGTCTTTCGCCTTCCGCGGTAATAATAAGGTACGCGAGGCCATGCACTCCGTCTTCCTCTATCACGCCGTTCGCGCCGGCCTCGACATGGCCATCGTCAACCCCTCGATGCTGCAGGTCTACGACGACATCGACCCTGCCTTGCTCAAGGCTGTCGAAGACGTCATCCTCAATACCGATGACGGCGCCACCGAACGACTCATCGCCCTTGCCTCCTCCCTTCTCGCCTCATCTGCGCCTGGCACGCCTGTTAGTTCATCCGACGAGAAAGCATCCTCCTGGCGCGACAAGCCTATCGAAGACCGCCTCGCCTACGCCCTGACCAAGGGCGACAGCTCGCATCTGGCCGACGACATACCTGAGGCGCTGCAAAAATACGGCCGTCCTATCGACGTGATAGAAAAGCCGTTGATGCAGGCGATGGAGCACATTGGCCAGCTCTTCGGCGAGGGTAAGATGTTCCTGCCGCAAGTGGTGAAGTCGGCGCAGGTGATGAAAGACGCTGTGGCATTGCTTATCAAAGAAGAGGAAAGTGGAGAGAGGAAAGAGGAAAGCACACATCCCTGCGTGGTACTGGCCACCGCCAACGGCGACGTGCACGACATCGGCAAGAATATCGTCGGCATCGTGCTGGGCTGCAACGGCTTCGACGTTGTCGACCTCGGCGTGATGGTACCCGGCGAGACCATCCTCGAAGAGACAATCAAGCGTAAGCCCTGCCTTGTGGGCATCAGCGGCCTCATCACGCCCTCATTGAAAGAGATGGAGAAGCTCTGTCAGCTCTTCCAGCGCGAAGGATTGCAGACGCCCATCGTCGTGGGAGGCGCCACCACCTCGGCCCTGCATACTGCCGTCAAGCTGGCTCCGCTCTATGATGGCTGTGTCATCTTCGGCGGCGATGCCTCGCAGACCTCGCTCATCGCAAAGCACCTTCAGATGGATGCCGCAACCACCATTGCCCAGATCAAGGCTGAGCAGGAGGAGATGCGCAACGCCTACGAGGAGCATCACGCTCCACTCACACCCTATGCCGAGGCCAACAAAAAAGGACAGCAGACTCTCCCCCAGCCCCTCCCTATCAGGGAGGGGAGCAATTACCTTCAAGGCGACATTTCCGCAAAAGGAGTATCTTCTCCCCTCCCTGATAGGGAGGGGCTGGGGGAGAGTCTGTTGGGTGGGTGTCTCCTTCCCCTCATCGACTGGCGCATGTTCCTCCTCTTCTGGGGCTTCAAGGGCGAGACGCTGCCGCAATTGCTGGTCAATCCTGAGGCCGAGCGCACCCTTGCCGAGGGCAAGCAATACTTGCAGGATGCCATCGCCAACGACCGTATTCAGGTGCAGACGCTGCTCCAATTCGAAGAGGCCACACGTCGCGGCAACGACATCGTTTTAGCCGACGGCACCACCCTGCCCATGCTGCGCAGCCAGAGTGCCGCAGGCCACTACCTCTGCCTCTCCGACTATTACGACGAGCAGCAGCCGTCGCCCATCGGCCTCTTCACCGTCGTGGCCCGTCCCACCATCGAGCCTGCCGATGATGCCGAGCGTCTGATGAATCACGCCCTCTGCGCCCGTCTGGCCGAAGCTGCTGCTGAATGGTTGAGTGTTAAGAGTTTAGAGTTTAGAGACTCTTCCATAGCAGAACAAACGTCTCTCAACTCTGAACGCTCAACTCTCAACATTCTCAGAGTCGCCTTCGGCTATGCCACCTGTCCTGACCATTCGCTGAAGCGTATTGTCATCGACCGTCTGGACGCGGAGCGACAGCTGGGCATCACCCTCACCGACCATTACTCGATACAGCCTTCGACATCCATCTGCGGCCTCTTCATCTGTCATCCTGAGGCCCGCTATTTCCCCGTTGGCCGCATCGACCGCGACCAGCTGGCTGACTACTGCCGTCGTCGCGGCATTACCGTTGCCGAGGGTGAGCAGCTGCTTTCGAAATACATCGCCCATTAGCGTGTCCTTTCGCTGAATAATTCCGGCATTTCGCTGAATCTTTTTTGAGCGTTTGGCCGGATTGTGTACTTTTGCATCAAAACAAAACGAACGAAAAATCTATTCATCCCAAAAACATCAGCGATATGAAGAAGACACTAGTTTATGCAATGCTTGCCGCATCCATTACCGTCATGACATGCTGCACGGCAGAAGATCCGTTTGAGGAATACAACAACAACGGCAACAACGAATGGAACAACGATGGCAACATGTTTGGCGGCAACGGCAATTCAGCCACTACAGGCGAGATAGCCACGTTCGACATCGCGATAGACACGAAAAGCGCAGAAGGAACGGCAAACGCAGACGAGTATTTCCCCGACGAGGAGGACGCTCTGGAAAACAACGAGTTCACGACGGAGGTGAGCATCGACCTGTCGAATCCCGTTGCGAAGACACAAGATGGCGTGGAGGTGACGGTCTCTGGCGGTCATGTCTTAGCCAATCACGGCTCGGTGAAAAAGGTGTGCTACGTGCTGAGCGGCACCACCGCCAACGGCTCCTTCACCGTGCTGGGCGACAAGAAATATGCCGTGAAGCTCAACGGTGTCAGCATCACCAATCCCGACTCGGCTGCGCTGAACCTGCTCAGCGGTAAGCGGGCCTACATCCTTCTGGCCGAGGGCACCACCAACACCCTGACCGACGGCAAGGGCGGTAGCCAGAAGGGCGCTCTCTACTGCAAGGGCAAGCTGCTCTTCAACGGCAACGGATCGCTCAGCGTCACCGGCAATACGAACAACGGCATCCACTCAGCCGACTACATCGTATTCCGCAAGGGCAACAACATCTACGTGAAGTCTACGGCCAATCACGGTATCAAGGCCAACGACGGCATCTTTATCAACGGCGGCATATTGAACGTCGAGGTGTCGGCAGCAGCCGCCAAGGGCATCAACTGCGAGAGCCATATCATCGTCAACGGCGGACGTACCACCGTGCTGACCACCGGCGACGGCATCTACGACAGCGACGACAAAGAGGCCAAGGGCGCAGCAGGCATCAAGGCCGACTCCACCTTCACCATCAATGGCGGTGAGCTGCGTCTGAAGAGCACAGGCTCGGGCGGCAAGGGCATCAACGTCGATATGGAGGCCAGCTTCAACGGCGGCAGCGTCTATGTCGTCACCACAGGCGGACAATTCAAGAGCAACAACGACACCTCGTCGCCCAAGGGCATCAAGGCCGACGGCAACATCACCATCAACGGCGGTCGTATCTGGGTTCGCACCAGCGGCTACAACGGCGAGGGCATCGAGACGAAGGCCACCCTCAGCATCACAGGCGGCGAGGTGGCCAGCTATGCCTACGACGACGCCATCAACTCGAAGAGCGATATGACCATCAGCGGCGGCTACGTCTATGCCCAGGGACAGCACAACGACGGCCTCGACGCCAACGGCAACTGCTACATCAAGGGCGGCACCGTCTATGCCATCTGCTCCGGCTCACCCGAGGTGGCCATCGATGCCAATACCGAGGGTGGCAAGAAGCTTTACGTAACCGGTGGCACCATCGTTGCCGTGGGCGGACTCGAAAGCGGCTCCAGCCTCACACAGGCATGCTATCAGGCCTCGTCATGGTCACCCTCCACCTGGTATTCGCTCTCCGTCGGTGCAAGCTCTTTCTCCTTCCTCACCCCGTCAGGTGGCGGCTCAGGCCTCGTCGTTTCTGCAGCCTCGCAGCCCACGCTCCAGTCGGGTGTCAGCGTCAGCGGCGGCACCTCCTACTTCGGTGGCCTCAGCATCGCCGACGGCACCGTCAGCGGCGGCTCCAGTGTCAGCCTCTCGTCCTACACCAGCGGCAGCAGCTTCGGTGGCGGAGGTGGTCCCGTCGGTCCTGGCGGATGGCATTGATAGACCACACATCCATCATATTCTGGAGCCTCCTTATTCTGCTGAGGAGGCTCTTTATTTTGCTGAAGAAGCTGTTTATTCTGCTAAAGAAGCTGTTTATTCTGCTGAAGAGCCTCTTTAGATGCGTGACAAAGTGACGTGACTTTGACACGATAAGCCCTCAAATTAGCAGCAAAAAATCAATAAGTATATTCAATATTATAGAAGTATATAATATTGTAATATTATATACTTCTATAATATTGCACTCCTATCCCTATCTTATCGTGTCAAAAGTCACGTCACTTTTGTCACTTTTGGCATAAATGGTCTCCCCTTTTACATTGTCTTCTCTGACCTGAGTCGGCGATTTGCCGGGTCAGCATGAGTGTACGTTTTATACAGTCATCTCCATATACTCTATGCTGCCATCTCCTCTTTTCCGACGTAAGCGCAATTTTGCGCCCACGTTCGCTTGGGGGCAGACTCGCGAATCGCGATGGTGCCCATATCATCTACATGGGATGCTTTAAAAATAAGGCCGGAATACTGAAATTCCGAACAACTGACGTGTGCTCCAAGGATAGGGAATGCATCAGAAAAAAGGTTTCTCACATGTCTTTTGGCACCTTTCAGAGCAGTATTTTGGATTTTTTTGAGCCTTTTTCGAGGTTAGTCTCTTAGGTGCAGATACCTTGGCGTTGCCGTATCTTGTTGCAATACAGTCTTTTAGGGAAGTCATAAATGGTTAAAGCGTTCCAGTTCCAGTTGTTCCAATTAATTATTTGACGTCCCAGCATCTTCGTTTTTCTATATAACTACTTAAATATTAAGTATTTATAAAGTTTTTAGAAGGGGTGTTTGTTCCTCAAATTCGAAACTGGAACAATTGGAACGCGGAACGCCTAGGACGAATTGTTGTATCAGGCCTCAACATCTATAATAGGGTAATGGCAAAGGGTGTCGCGTTTCGTGACACCCATATAAAGAACAAAAGAAGCTCTTTGGTTGAGACAATAGAAGTCGTAGGCATGTAACTAAAGCTAGTATCCTTCCTCAACCATTAGTTCAACAGATTGTCCCTTTTCATTATCAATTCCAAACATATCTTCATAGCAATGCCATTCTAATTGTGTTGCAGGCAAGGAGGGTGGCTCCGCCAAATTCAAACAATTATAGAACATTTCTGCATAACATTTTTTTGCCAGTTGCATTGCAGGCAAATCAGGCGCTTTAGATAATTGGCTACAATCAGCAAACATGCCACGATAACAAGCTTTCTCCATCCTCATTGCTGGGAGTTCAGGAGCAGAAGTTAAACTAACACATCCTTGAAACATACCTGCATAGCATCCTTCTGCGAGTATCGTGGCAGGAAGTTCAGGAGCTGATGTCAAACTAGTGCATCGTGCGAACATACGTTCATAACAATCTTCTGCAAGTATCTTAGCAGGGAGTTCGGGAGCTGAAGTTATACTTGTACATCCTTCAAACATAGATTTATAACAATCCTCAGACAAACGTATAGCTGGAAGAAGCAATTCCTTAGAATCGTGAAGCATAACATTTGCGTTGCCCCAAAACATATGTCTAAAAGCATGAGGTGATTCTATGGAAGTTAATTCGCTATATGAAGTGGAAGAAAGTAAACTCATTACATTTCCATATATATAACATTTAGGAGTCTCAGGTATATAGGGTGCTCTATCGTTATCTCCAAACAATTCAACTATATCACCTTTAGAAAGATTGATGACAAAAACATCCTCAATAGTAGCCTCCTGCATATCACCGTGATTAATACGATACTCAAAAGAGACATCACCGCTTAAAACGACATCACCATCTTCTATTGCTTCAATAGTAAAAGGAGTTTCTAATGTCACAGACTCATCACCGTTACCACAACAGCTGAATAGTGTCGAAATGAGAGCAATCAAGAATAAACCTAGCATGCCAATATGATGATTGGATGCATTATTACCCACACGATAACAGGAAAATGGGCTTTTAGTTATTATATTTCTCATACTTTAATCATAAAAGGCGGAACCGTTCGATGCTTATCAGAACTTCGGTTACCGCCAAGTAGACCGTTAGAGAAACAAGCACAAACAGCCCACGCCTTAACGACGTGAGCCTTTTGTCTGCTTGTCCTTTCTCAGTGAATGTTTGGCGGTATTCAAGTTCTAAGAACAAGAGCAAAAGCTCAAATCCATATTTCAATAAGTACGAACAGGAACGCTAACCTGTAAGTTAATAAATTTGTTTTGATTAAAATCCCTGTGGGGGGCAACACCTTGTGTGGCCTCATCCCGTTGTACTTTTCTATTTTTTCTCTGGTTCTTGTTTGAAGTTTTTAGATTATTAATCGTTCAAAAACGCATATTCATGGTGCAAAGATACGAAAAAACCCTGAACCGCAAAGCATATTAGGAACAATTTTATGAAAAAACGTATCTTTTTCTGCAAATGCCTCAGGGACGGGTGAGTGACATCATTTTGGCATGACGCGAGGTCTACGTTATAAGAATGATATGGATGATAACGGCAGGAGCCGCTATATGGATAACTACGATGATGAGGGGTGGGACTGATAAAAGACGGGATAAATAATGAAAAAGACGGGACACATATTGATAAAAAAACGAGGCAAACGGGATATATATCGAAAAAAACAATCATGGAGTATGGTATACCCCCAAAAAATGATTATCTTTGCAGATGAAAAGAGTAATGGGGTATTGTCCCGTCACTTGACTGAAAATTTGATTTTCCAATGACAAATGAGAGTTTAAACATACCTCATAACGAGACATTCACATGGCTTCAGCCTGGTGCATGGCGCAAACCCTGCATCGTGCATGTCACGATGGTGGCCAACTCACGACAGGCGTTGTTTGGCAAACTCACACATAATGGCTCTGAGGCGGTTGTAGAAAAGACTCCGATTGGTTGGGCTCTCATCAATCAGCAGCGTAAATTGCTGGAGATGTGTCCTGAGATTAAGATCCTTGCCGACAAGGTGATGCCTGATCATCACCACATTGTGCTTCAGGTTCAACGAACGATGCCCCGCAGTATCAGGGAGGTGGTACGCGGATTTATGCAAGGTTGCAAGAGCGAGGCACGTAAACTGGGATTTACAGAAAACCTTTACGATGGACCACCATTCTATCGTGTACTGACGCATAAGGGACAGCTACACGCAATGATAGAATATGTGAAAGCCAACACGGAGCGTGCATGGCAGCGCAGACAGAATCCGGAGCTTTTCCGTATGCACCGCAAGACGGAAGTGTGTGGGTTGCTGTTCACTTCAATGGGTAACCACTTCTTATTGGATTGGCCTGACAGGCAACTGGTGGAGATGAGCCGTAGTGCCAGCGAAGAACAGATAGCGGAGCGAAAAAAAGAGGTGATGGCAGCAGCTCACAATGGCGCGGTGACCTATACGGCGGCAATAAGCGATGGTGAACGGAAGATTGCCAGAACGGTGCGTGAGCAAGGGTTCCCGCTGGTGGTGCTGTTGAACGATGGCTTTCCTGCAGAGGGGTCTCCTCAAGAACGATTCTATAAGCCTGGCGGGACATATTTCGAGGCTTGCTCAAAAGGAATGTTGTTGCTAATGGAACCTGATGAGAGTGCCTTCGTCAATCCTGTAGTAAAGACGGCTACCGAAGAGACGTTGCGGCAGAAAGCCGAGGCTAAGCATTATGCCTATACATATATTCCTGTGGAATCGCAACGGTACAGATTTGTAGCCCTGAATGAGATGGGGCGAATGTTGGTGGAACGGCGATAAGCGGGTGTTATTGCGGATGGAATCCGCAAGAAACAAACGGGACAGGGAAACAGGACAGGGAAACGGGACAGGAAAAATCCGCAAGAAACAAACGGGACAGAGAAGAATCCGCAAAAACATACGGGACAGAGAAGAATCCGCAAGAAACATACGGGACAGAGAAGAATCCGCAAGAAACATACGGGACAACAGAGGGACAGGTTATTCAGAGGATTTCCCTACTCAGGTTTAGGGAATCCTCTACACCGATTTAGGAATAATCCAGGATTCTTCGGCCTCTTCTATACGTCAATGTTAATGAAAAAAGGAAACAATTAGAGCCCTTTGACAAGGGCGGCTAAAAAGCAACATTATTAACAATTAACGAATAGGAGATACAACTATGAAGAAGATTTTTACTCTGGCAATGATGATGACGATAGCCATTTCTGCCAACGCAATGTCATACAGCGAGGCTAAGAACGAGGCCCTGTTCCTGAGCGACAAGATGGCCTACGAGCTGAACCTGACGAATGACCAGTATGACGCAGTCTATGAAATCAATCTGGACTATCTGATGAGCGTGAACGGCCGCAACGACCTCTACGGCTCATGGTGGGACAGGAGAAACATCGACCTTCAGTTCGTCCTGACTGCCTATCAGTACAACAAGTACCTCGGGCTGTCTTACTTCTACCGTCCACTCTCTTGGAATGCCGGTCATGTGACTCTCAACATCTATAGCCAATACACCAACAGGAATCACTTCTACAAGGGACGTCCTACGGTGTTTGCAAACTACAGGGGTGGAAACAACAAGAAGGCTAACCACTATGCTGGCAGAAACGGCGGCGGTTCGACCTGGCGCAATACTGGCAACATCAATGGAGGTGGCTCTACCTGGCGGAATACCGGCAACAACAACGGCGGCGGCTCCACCTGGCGGAACAACGGAAACAACAACAATAACAACTCTCAGAACAACGGCCATTTCGGAGGCAGTCGCCAGACAGCCAACGCTCACGGCTCCTTCGCAGGAAAACGATAGTTCCATAAATTCACTATATGCCTTGACGAAAGGACACGACGGGGAATCCCAGGAATGGGGTTCCCCCTTTTCTCAGCAAAAATATGTTTTGTATTTTCTCTCGATTCTTCGTACCTTTGGCTTCGCCGAAGATACTTTCGCTCGGAAAATTGCAAATAAATTTGCATTTTCTCTCGCTTCTTCGTATCTTTGCACCCTGAAATGTAAGTGTACATAGCATGAGCAAAGTAATCGACATCCTCAAGACAGCACAAAAACCCTTTGCCAGCTTCGAGCTGGTGCCCCCCTTGAAGGGCAGCGACGTGAGCCGCCTCTACGACAGCATCGACCCGCTGATGCAGTTTCAGCCCCCGTTCATCAATGTGACCTGCCACCGTGATGAGGTGGAATATGTGCCCAACAGCGACGGCACCTACACGAAGATGACGCTGGCCAAGCGTCCCAGCACCATCGCTATCGTGGCAGCTATCATGCGCCGCTATCCGCAACTGGAGATTGTGCCTCACGTGATTTGCGGCGGCGCCTCGCGCTCGAAGGTGGAGAGCGAGCTGCTCGACCTGCACTTCCTCGGCATACAGAACATCGTGGCCCTGCGCGGCGATGCTATCCCCGGACAGCGATTCTTCATCCCCGAAGCCGACGGCTTCAGCCACAGCTCGGAGCTCGTGTCGATGATCAGCCACTTGAACAAAGGCCAGTATCTCGACCCCACGGTGAAGAAAGGACTGGCGACGGATTTCTGCGTGGGTGTGGCCGCCTATCCTGAGAAACACTATGAGGCCGCCAACCTCGATACCGACATCATGCACCTGAAGCAGAAGGTGGAGGCTGGCGCCGACTATATTGTCACGCAGATGTTCTTCGACAACGAGCAGTATTTCCGTTTCGTCGACCAGCTGCGCCAAGTGGGCATCAACGTGCCTGTCGTCCCAGGCCTGAAGCCTATCTCAAGTCAGCGACAGATTGACCTGCTGCCTCGCTCGTTCCACATCGACATTCCGCAGCCGCTGGTCAGTCGCCTCAGCCAGGCAAAGACCGCCGATGATGCCTACCAGATAGGCATCGAGTGGGCCATCGAGCAAAGCCGCGATTTGCTGGCTCACGGGGCTCCCGCCATCCATTACTACACGATGGCCAAGACCGACAACGTCTGCCAGATTGTCAAAGCAGTATTTTAAATAGACAAAGTGAACCCCAAAAGTTTTTTCCAACTTCTGGGGTTCACTATATTTTGTCACGTCTTCATTCTATTACAAGCGCACCTGCATTTTCTTTCCGTCGTAGCTGACGGCCTGCCGAGTGCCATCGGGCAGGACGATGGTGAACTGCCGCGTCTGCAACATCCCTGGGTAGGAGCCTTGACGGTCGCAAATGGCCAAGGTACGCGAGCGGTCATCCCAAGTGAAGAGGATGGTGCTATAGACGCCCTTCTCATAGTTGTAGCTGTCGCCTTCATCCTCATAGAGCATGAACGAACCGTCGGCGCCAGGATAGACGCGCAGCTCAAGGTTGTCCCATGCCTTTTCGCCCACATACTGCATCTCGGGGCCGAGAGGCAGGATGCTGCCGGCACGCACAAACATCGGCACACGGTCGAGGGTGGTCTCAAGTGTCACGTTCTTGCCTCCCTGATAGCGCTGGCCCGTCCAAAAGTCATACCATGCGGCACCCTTCGGCAGGTATTTCGTGGCGGTCTTTGCAGCGGTGAAGTCGATGGCTCCCACGGGGGAACCCTCGGACGCATTCTGGCGATCCCAGCCTGTCATCGCATTGGTGCGGATAATCTTCTCTTCCGTATACTGAGGATCAACGATGGGACAGGCGAGAATGCTACGGCCGAAGAGGAACTCGTCGGTCATGTTCCACACCTTCTTGTCCTGAGCGAAGTCAGCAAACAACGGACGCATATAGCTGTCGTTGTTAGTAGTCACCTGCCAGGCGGTGCTATATAAATAAGGTAGGAAGCGATAACGCAGACGAATCTGCTTCTCGATGGCATCGTAGACAGGCTCACCCTTCTGGCCGAACTGCCAAATCTCGCGAGGTGCATCGGCACCATGACTGCGGAAAACGGGGCAGAACAAGCCGTACTGCATCCAACGGACATAGAGCTCCTGGAATTGCGGATTCTTCGGAGCCGAGCCACCGCCACGGGTATTATACGAGCCGCAGAAGAAACCGCCGATGTCGGTATTGAAATTGGGGTTGCCCGTCAAGGAGAAGCTCAGGCCTGCAGGCACCTGCTTGCGAAGCATGTCCCATGAGGAGTTGACGTCGCCGCTCCACATATTCGATCCGTAGTGCTGCTGACCGGCGTAGCTTGAACGTGTCATGATGAAGATGCGCTTGCCACGATCGTCCTTGCGCTGGGCCTGATAAATGCCGCGGACAGTCTCCAAGGGGAAGGCGTTGCGCTGCGAGCGCCAAGTGCCTCCATAGACGGGATGGGCGTAGTCGCTCTCCTTCGGATTGAAGAAGTCGGGATCGGTAGAGTCCATCCACCAGGCGTCACAGCCATAGTCATAGAGTGTCTTCAGGTATTTCCAGTAGATGGCACGGGCCTCAGGATGGAAGGCATCGTAGACCTTCACGCCAGAGGGATATTTCATCACAGGAGGCCAGATATGAGAGATGCCGCTCTGTGGCCACGTCTCGAAGGGCATCAGCAGGCCCTTCTCGTTCAGCTCGCGGAACTGCTGCGTCTGCGGGCCGAAGCTGGCCCAGATGGAAATCATGAAGTGGGCGTGCTTCTTGTGCACATTGTCAATCATCTGCTTGCCGTTGGAGAAGTCCTCGGCGAGGAAGTCCATCGCATTCCACAGATAGTTAGAGCCCCAGTATTGCCAGTCCTGGATGATACCGTCCAAGGGAACGTTCAGCGCACGGTACTGGTCGACAATGCCCTCCGTCTCGCGAGCTGTCTTATAGCGTTCCTTCGACTGCCAGTAGCCGTAGGTCCAAAGTGGGAACATGGGCACATCGCCTGTCAGATAGCGCATCTGAGCGATGACACCGTCGGCTGAGCCGCCATACATAAAGTAATAGTCGATGCCCTCGCCTACCTCAGCATCGAAGGTCATGCCCTCGGCATTGTCCTCAAAGAGCGTAGGCGAATAGTTCTCCCAATAGATGCCCCAGCCCTTGATGCTCTGTAAGACATTCTGGAAGTCCTCGAGGTTCGACTGCTCCATGCGTTTCTTCTCACCTCGGCGGTTCATCTTGCCGTCCTGGATAGTGCCCAGGCCGTAGATGGCCTCGTCTCTGTCAAGCGTAAAGGTCTGACGGGCGCCGCTCACGTCGCAGCTCTTCTCCTTGAGCAGCAATTTCCCCTTAGAAGAGAGGAACGTCAGGTTGCCCTGAGCATCCTTGCGTATCGTCAGCTCACTACTTTTCCATTGACTATTGGTTGTCAAACATGGAACATCCCCAGGCTTCGCAGTCACTACCAATGACTTCGTGGGCTGTCCTTTCACAACGTGGACAATAGAGGGAGTAATGAACTCAATCTTCACTTCCTGCGCCCTTGAAAGCTGCAGGCTCATGGCCATCAAGACCAACAAAAAAAGGCATTTCTTCATAACGTGTTGGATTTTTGCCACAAAGTTATGAAATAATCTGCATATCAGCAACAATCTGTCACAAAAAGTTTGTAACTTTGCATCCACAACATATAATAATATGGACATCAACCTGCCTCCCTACGATGTTAAATGGCGTGAACGCAACGGCAAGCGTGAGATTTTCGATTTCTTACGCCGTCGCTATGTCGCGTTGACGCCAGAGGAGTGGGTGCGTCAGCATTTCGTTCACTTTCTGGTAGAGCACAAGGGCTATCCGAAAGGATTATTAGCCAATGAAATGGAACTGCGCGTAGGCGAGAAAAGGCTGCGATGTGACACCGTGCTCTACAGCGTCACATTGCAGCCGCAAATGATTATCGAGTACAAAGCCCCCGATGTGGCCATCACGCAGCATGTGTTCGACCAGATTACGGCCTATAACATGCTGCTGCATGTAGACTATCTCATCGTGTCAAACGGTCGCCAGCATTTCTGCTGCCACATGGACTATGCCCGTCACAGCTACGAATTCCTGAGCGACATACCCGACTATAGCACAATAAACAATAACCAATAACCGTTGGCAACACATTGACCTAACGGTTATTGGTTAACAGTTATTTGGACATTAGGCCATATCGTTGGCGTCGGTGCTCTTCTTTGAAGAAGAGGTCTTCTTCACGCCGGTGCCAGAAGAGCGACGACGTGTCGTCTTCTTCTCGTCCTGACCTGCAGCCTTCTCAGTCTTCACGCCAGCCAGTTCGGGATCGATGAGGATACGTCCGCAGTATTCGCAAACGATGATCTTCTTGTGCATCTTGATGTCGAGCTGACGCTGGGGCGGAATCTTGTTGAAGCAGCCGCCACAGGCATCACGCTGCACATAGACAATGCCCAGACCGTTGCGGGCGTTCTTGCGGATGCGCTTGAACGAAGTGAGCAGACGCGGCTCAATCTTGGCCTCCAGTTCATGGGCTTTTTCGCGCAGGTTCTCTTCCTCGTTGCGAGTCTCGTCCATAATCTCGTCCAGCTCGCTCTTCTTCACATCCAGGTCGCCCTGCTTCTCTTCGAGCACAGCGGCGCTGCTGTCCAGCTCCACATTCTTCTCCTCGATGCGACGAGTGGCCTCGTTGATCTTCTTGTTGCAGAGTTCAATCTCAAGTGACTGGAACTCAATCTCTTTCGAGAGCGTATCAAACTCGCGGTTGTTTCTCACCTCGTTGAGCTGCTGCTTGTAGCGGTCAACATTGGCCTGACTCTCGATAATCTCGCCACGCTTCTGCGAGATGGCACGCTCAAACTCATCAATCTCGGCCTTGATGCGGTCGATACGGGTGGTGAGACCTTCAATCTCTGCCTCCAGGTCTTCCACCTCAAGGGGCAGCTCGCCACGAAGGGCTTTCTTCTCGTCAATGGCCGACAAGGCGGTCTGCAACTGGAACAATGTCTTCAGCTTCTCCTCTACGGAGAGGTCGGTTGGATCTTTCTTTGCCATAAATCTAATTTACAATTTGACTATTTACAATTACTTTTTTATCACAGGTACAATATTGGATTCGTATTCGTCTCTGCTATCTCGCAACGCACCTCAGGACAGTCACGGTTGATGATGTCGCGCAACAACTCGGCCGTAAAATGCTCGCTCTCGTAATGGCCGATGACGCAAAGCTGTATCTGCTGCTCACGGCCAAAATACTGGTGGTAGTGCATCTCGCCCGTAATGAAGGCATCGGCACCGTTGGCGATGACCTCGTCGAGGAGGAAGTCTCCGGCTCCACCACAGATAGCCACCTTGCTGATGGGGCGTTGCAGCAATTCATTACACATGGCACTAGAGGCCTCCATGCGGTCTTTCACATAGGCGATAAAGGCACGGGCTTCCATCGGTTCCTTCAGTTCGCCCATCACCCATTGTCCTTTTTCAGCAGGAGAAGCGCAGAGTACAGGCTCAAGGCCGAAGTGCACATGCTGCAAACCGAGACGCTCAGCAATCTTGAAGTTCACACCACCACGGGCATTATCAAGATTGGTATGCAGCGACACTACGGCCACATCATTCAGAATGGCCTTACGCACAGTACGTTGCACGTCAGTCGCGTCGCTCACCTGCTTCAACCCGCGGAAGAGCAGGGGGTGATGGCTCACCACGAGATTGCAGCCCTTGGCCACGGCCTCGTCAATGATGGACTCAGTCACGTCCAGACACAATAAGGCCCCTGAAACCTCCGCCTCTGTCAACCCAATCTGCAGGCCAGCATTGTCCCAGCTTTCCTGCAGCGGCAGGGGCGCGAATCTTTCAAGGGCTTCCAGCACTTGTTTTATTTTCACGCTCTAATGTCGCTAAATAATTTGTTTAAGGACTGCAAAGTTACTGCTTTTCTGCGTAATAGCACAAGAAAGGTTTCACTTTTAAAGAATAATTAACAAATCAGATTACCACTCATCAAGGGTTGAGACTGCCTCAACAGCATCCTCCACATCATCAGGCAGCATGTGGAAGAAATTAAAGCCTGTGCGCTGCTCCACATCGTCTACGCTCACAGCCTGCTGACGCCAAGGCTGGCGATGACCATCGTTAGTGAAAATGAAACCAACGGCAGCGGGTTTAGGCTGCATACGACATACCACCTTGAAGAAACCAGAGGGCACGGTGACATGATTTCGACCTATCTGCCGAGGGTTCTCGTCCTCGAAGAGCGGACCGCAGACGATTGTCAGCTCACCATAGCGACGCGCCCATGTACGACATTGTATCTCCAAATCATTCCAGTCCTCTTTATTCAGACCGTGATTCTGCGGACAGATATTCGTCAGCAGAAACGACTGCGTCATCGCCTCCTCATCCCATTTATTGTCGCCAGCAGGACACATGTGACCACGATCGTAGCGGGAGTTGTAGAAGTCTTGGAAGGTGGCACGTGGGGCAGCCACGTCGGTATCCTCCTCGAAGCGTTCGTTCTCGCGCTGGATACTGCCATAGGTATGTTCCTTCGTCAGCGTCCAAGCCACCCAGTTGGGACATTTTGTCTGCTTGTTATAGCTGGTAACATATGCCTTCCTCGTCAGCATCTTTTCGCTGACACCACGCCCTACACGCTGTTTCGTCAGGTCAATGGGTTCTTGTAGTTGCTGAGTATTCTGCGACTGCTGGGGTTTCTGAGTCTGCTGTACATTCTGGGTCTGCTGAGACTGCGAGAAGGTGTTGATCTGTCCCTCGGACTGTGTATTCGTTCGACGGCAGGAAGTCAACAATATGCAGGAGACAAGTGCCGTCAGAAAAAAGAGTCTTTTCATGGTGATATTCTCATTTTTGCGCTGCAAAGATACTATTTCCCTCTGAAAAAAACTAACGATAGTTATATAAAATGTACGCGAGGGGAAAAATCTTCATTAAAAAGTTGGAGGTTTGAGCTATTCTTCGTATCTTTGCAAAACAATAAACGAGAACCTTATGAAACTATTACAGATTTCCATTATCCGCGCCATTGCGGCTATCGTCGTGGGCGTACTGCTGCTGAAGTATGACGAGGCAGTATTGAAAGGACTGACCATTGCTATGGGCATCATGTTCCTCATCGCCGGCGTGGTGTCGCTGGTGGGCTGGATCAATCAGCGGCGTAAAAAGGCCGACTTCCGCGTGATGGACGACGGAGAGGGCAGTAAGGCCAAGAATGACAACAGCCAGCCGATGTTCCCCATCGTAGGCTTAGGTAGCGTGCTGCTGGGTCTGATTCTGTCGCTGACACAGACCGCCGATTTCCTGACTTGGGCGATGTACCTGCTGGGCGGCGTCCTGATATTGGGTGGTTTGAACCTGATGATGAACCTGCAGTCAGCTCGTAAGATGGAACCTGTGGACGGAGTGCTGTGGATAGCCCCTGCCCTCATCGTACTGACTGCGCTGTTCGCCATGATCAAAGGCCTGGTGCCTGCCAAGACCACTACCACCATCCTAGGCGTGACCTCGCTGGTCTATGCCATTGCCGAAATGGTCTACTCATTCATTTTCTATCGTATCCGCAAACGCTACGAGCAGACACAGGCTCAGGTGAAACGCGCTTCGGATTACAAGAGAGCCAATGCAGAAGATGGCGAAATCGTCGTAGCAGAAGAAGCATAAACTCCACAACTACTCATCCCCATAACCATGACTATCATCGGAATAGCCGGCGGAACGGGCTCGGGCAAGACCACCGTCGTAAAGCACATCGCCCAGGCGCTGCCACCGCATTGTGTGGCCGTGGTGCCCCTCGACTCGTATTATAACGACACTACGAACATGACACCTGAGGAGCGCAAAGCCATCAACTTCGACCATCCTGACGCTTTCGACTGGAAGTTGCTGACAGAGCAGATCCATACGCTGAAGAGTGGCAAGGCCATTGAGCAACCCACCTACTCCTACATTGAGAGCAATCGCCAAAAAGAGACCATTCATGTAGAGCCAAAGCCCGTCATCATCATCGAAGGCATTATGACACTACACTACAAGAAGCTACGCGACATGATGGACTTGAAGATTTTCGTCGATACTGACAGCGACGTTCGCCTCATCCGCAACATCCGCCGCGATGTAGTGGAACGTGGCCGTACCGTCGATATGGTGCTCGACCGCTATGAGAAGGTGCTGAAACCCATGCATGACCAGTTTATCGAGCCCACCAAAAAGTTTGCCGACCTTATTATCCCCTGGGGTGGCGACAACAAGACCGGCATACATATCCTGAAGACTTACATCGAAGGCATCGTTACAGGCGTCTGACTTCAAGTTGTATGATAAAGTAAAGGCTGGCTCCCATCAGAACCAGCCTTTATATTATTGAGTCTCTTATTGAGCCTCTTTCACCACATAGACAACGGTGGGAAGGTGGTCGCTGTAGCCGTCGAGCCAAACGCCACCGGCATGTGTGCGCTTGGTGTTGCCCTTATAGCGGCCTTCACGCTGGAAGAGATAGTCACGGCGGAAGATCTGATGACCGTAGTATTTCAGCGTCGAGGTGTCTATTTTCTTCAGGTCTACAGGCTTGCCGCTCTTCATGTGCTTGGTGTCGAGCAGCGTCTGTGAGAGGATAATCTGGTCGAAAAGATTCCAGCCTCCATCATATTGTAGGGTTCCTGTACCTGAAGCCAGCACATCCCACCAGGGATTCCACAGTCCGCCTTCTTTCACATCTTTTATTTTACGCACGGCACCTAAGGCTTCAGACATCGACTTGTCCTGGGGATCGTCGTTCATATCGCCCATGATGAAGATCTTTATGTCGGGATTCTCGCGCTGCAGCTCTTCCTTCACCTCACGTATCTGGCGACCGCCCTCCTCACGATAATAGGAAACTGCAAATCGTGATGGCAGGTGGTTGACGATGATGGCCACATCCTCACCAGCAAGTGTGCCCTTCACGGTAAGGAAACCACGAGTAGCACGGAGCGAGTCCTCCGGTTTGACGTAGACGTAGGGAACAAGTTTCACGTCGTTTACCTTAAAGAGACGTGGGTTGTAGAGCAACGCGCAATCCACACCACGCTGATCGGGTCCTTCAATATGCACGAACTGCATATTACGGGCCTTCAACGGCTCCTGATCACACAGGTCAGTAAGGCATTTTGCATTCTCAACCTCACTCACACCGATAGCTGCACAACCGATAGGGATTCGGTCAGTACCCATCTCAGACAGCACTTGCGCCATGTTACGCAGCTTATGCGTGTATTTCAATCCCGTCCAGCGGTTGGCGCCGTCAGGCAAATACTCGTAATCGTTGTGTCCCACATCATGGCAGGTATCAAACAAATTCTCTAGATTGTAGAAGCCGATGCCATAGAGTTGGTACTGCTTCTGCTGTGCATTAGCGCCTGTCACTCCCACGAGGAGCAACAAAGCAAGGAAAAGAAAGGTCTTTTTCATCATAGGTCAGTATTTTTATGTGGCAAAGATAGTGAAAAGTTAGGAGTTAGAAGTGAGGAAAGGGAAGTTTGTTTCCTTGATTTAACATAATTTATATTTCGCCCATAGACAAAAACTCTCAACTCTCAACTCTCAACTCTTAACTTTTTTGTACCTTTGCACCCAAATTAGACAAGGCTTTTATGGTTTACAATATTTTCAAGGGGCTGGGCATCGCCTTGGTAACGCCTTTCAAGCAGAACGGCGAGGTGGACTACGAGTCCCTGCTGCGGCTGGTAGAATACCAGTTAGAGAACGGTGCCGACTTCTTCTGTATCCTGGCTACGACAGGTGAGACGCCTACGCTTACCCGTGAGGAAAAGCAGCGCATCAAAGACTTGGTTGTAGATAAGGTTCAAGCGCGTGTACCCATTCTGATGGGTTGCGGCGGCTACAACACCGCTGCTGTGATAGAGGAGCTGAAGACGGGCGACTTTAAGGGCATCGATGGTGTGCTGAGTGTCTGTCCCTATTACAATAAGCCGTCGCAGGAAGGTCTTTATCAGCATTTCAAGGCTATCGCTGCCGCCACCGAACTGCCTGTGGTACTCTACAACGTGCCCGGCCGAACGGGCGTCAACATGAAGGCAGAGACCACCGTACGTCTGGCCCGCGACTGTCAGAATATTGTAGCCATCAAGGAGGCCAGCGGCAATCTGGAGCAGGTTGACGAGATCATTAAGAACAAGCCACGCGACTTCGACGTCATCTCTGGTGACGACTCGCTGACATTCCCGATGGTGAGCTGTGGCGCCGTCGGCGTCATCTCAGTTATCGGCAACGCATTGCCTAAGGAGTTCTCGAAGATGATACGCTTGCAGATGCGTGGCGAGTATGAGCCCGCCCGCAAGATTCACCACCGTTTCACAGATTTATTCTCGTTGCTTTTCGTCGACGGCAACCCCGCCGGCGTGAAGGCCATGCTGCATGAGATGGGTTTCATCGAGAACGTGCTACGCCTGCCACTTGTGCCCACACGTATCAGCACGCTGCAGAGGATGAGCGAGATTATGAAAGAGCTGAAAATTTAGGGAATCCTAAAATTCTATCACATCATTATAATTAACGCCAGGCATATTTTTCTCTGACGCATGCGGCTTTAGCGACTGAGGCTCTTGGTCAGGGTTTGTCGGGTCTTTCTGCCTCAGGATTTCCTCCTTGACACTTGTAGCCTCGTCTTCGTCTTCGGCTTCGTCTTCTTTGTCCCCAGGAATAACCAATTCCTTTGAAGGCTCATTGTCCAGACCGGAGTCTTCGTTCTTATCACCCTTATCGCTCTTGCCATTGAACAGCAGGAAAGCTGCAGCAGCAATGGCCAACAATAAAAGAATGAGCAAATAGATGTATTTATTCTTTGAATTGTTCCGCAACTTAGCTCCCTGAGGAGGTGTCGTTATGACGGGACTGTCTTTCACAGCCGCGTCCCACACCTCATCCTTGCGAGTGTCGTTCAAGGCCTTGTTCTTTCGGCGTGCCTCCTCCTCGTCGCTAACAAACTGCTCGTCGCCAGGCTCGTGCTCCACATCTTTCACATGGATAAGATAGGCAGAGTGGTTGTCGGCATTTTCTTCAGTACGCTTGACCAGTTCGGCAGCCTTCTCCTCGTCAGAGATATCCATGTTCAAAATGGAAAGCAGCTCGTCGTCCTCCATATTCTCCAGCATTCCGTCGCTACAGAGGTAGAAATAGTCACCAGGACGGATGTCTGTGATATGAACCAGCGTAGCTTTAGAACGTTCCTCCTGGAAGGGCTGCATAGCCTTAAGAATGATGTTCTTACGCTGCGAGGTGCCCATCTCGTTATAGCTGATCTCGCCCAGTTCATAGAGTTGCTGCACCAGCGAGTGGTCACGTGAGCGATAGAGCACCTGACCTGACTGCGGCCGCAGGTGGTAGATACGGCTGTCGCCAATATGCGCCGCGAGGCATCCGCCCTTGTGCAGACAGAGGAAGGTCATGGTGGTACCCATCTTGCCTTCACGGGCCACATCAGCAGCATCGAGCGTATCGAAGCCCTGCGCCAAAGCAGATCCGAACTGCTGATCACTCAGGGCCTCGCCAACAGGCAGCATATCCTCAATAGCCTGTGCCATTCCCTGACAGACGGCGGCACTGGCCACTTCGCCTTTGTCATGTCCGCCCATACCGTCACATACCAAGAAGAGACGGTCATCAGCTGTGGCTTCACCTGCTTCTGGAAAGATGGTATCCTCTTGATTCTTCCGCTTTCCAAGCTCATTGATGGCTTGAGGAGTATATAACTGGAACTTCATGCGTCTATTTGTTTAAGTCCGACTGAGAAACGACTCAGTATTGTAATTCGCCGCAAAGATAGGCATAATATTTGAAATGACAAAAGAAAATAGCCCGAATGTTATGCCCTTTCATTCTTTTTTCGTACCTTTGCACCCAAAATCAACAAAACAGTAAATTGAAAAATACCAAAGATGAACATTTCTTATAAATGGCTGAAGGAATACGTCGACTTCTCCCTGACACCCCAGCAGGTATGCGATGCACTCACCTCTACGGGACTGGAAGTTGACGCCTTGGAGGAAGTACAGTCCATACGTGGTGGACTGAAAGGGCTCTACGTGGGAAAAGTGCTCACATGCGAGGCCCATCCCAACAGCGACCACCTGCATGTAACTACCGTCGACCTGGGCCGTGAGGAGCCTTCACAGATTGTGTGCGGCGCCCCCAACGTGGCTGCAGGACAGAAGGTTATCGTAGCCGACTTGGGCTGTGTGCTCTATGACGGCGACAAGGAATTCGTAATCAAGAAATCGAAGCTGCGCGGCGTTGACTCCTGCGGTATGATCTGTGCCGAGGATGAGATTGGCATCGGCACATCACACGAGGGCATCATCGTCCTGCCTGAAGATGCTGTCGTTGGCACACCTGCCGCTGAGTATTACCACTTAGAGAGCGACTGGCTCATCGAGATTGACATCACCGCCAACCGTGCCGACGCCCTCTCTCACTGGGGCGTGGCTCGCGACCTCTACGCATGGCTGAAGCAGAACGGCTATGAGACCTCGCTTCACCGTCCGAATGCATCGGCGTTTTCCGTCGATAATAACGAACTCCCCATCGATGTCATCATTGAGAATACTGAGGCCTGCCTCCGCTATGCCTGCGTCAGCGTGACTGACTGCGAGGTGAAGGAATCGCCTGAATGGCTGAAGAACAAGCTGACCACCGTCGGCCTGCGTCCCATTAATAATATTGTAGATATCACCAACTATGTGATGATGGCCTACGGCCAGCCGCTGCACACCTTCGATGCCGATATGGTGAAGGGCCACAAGATTGTGGTGAAGACGATGCCCGAGGGTACGCCCTTCGTCACCCTCGACGGTGTGGAGCACAAGCTCTCCGACCGCGACCTCGCCATCTGCAATGCTGAGGAGCCGATGTGTATCGCCGGTGTCTTTGGTGGCAAGGGCAGCGGCACCTATGAGACGACCAAGAACGTCGTTCTCGAGAGTGCCTACTTCCATCCCACGTGGATTCGCAAGTCGGCACGCCGTCACGGTCTCTCTACCGATGCCTCCTTCCGCTTTGAGCGCGGCATCGATCCCAACGGTGTCATCTATGCCCTGCAGCAGGCAGCCCTGCTCTGCAAGGAGCTGGCCGGCGGTAAGATCTCAATGGAGATACGCGACGTCTACCCCACCCCAATCGATAATGCCCGTGTAGATCTGAAATACGACTACGTGCACTCGCTGGTGGGCAAGGACATCCCCGTGGAGACCATCAAGAGTATCTGCGAGTCGCTGGAGATGAAGGTGCTCAGCGAGAGTGCTGAGGGCCTGCAGCTGGAGGTTCCCGCCTACCGCGTAGACGTGCAGCGTCCCTGCGACGTGGTGGAAGACATCCTGCGCATCTACGGATATAATAATGTGGAGATTCCCACGCAGCTGAAGTCCTCGCTTGTCATCAAGGCCGATGAAGACCGCAAGCACAAGCTGCAGAACCTGGTCTCTGAGCAGTTGGTAGGTGCTGGTTTCAACGAAATCCTGAATAACTCGCTGACAAAGACTGCATATTACGAGGGCAATGAGGGTGTGGTAAAGATCATGAACCCGCTCAGCAGCGACCTCGGCGTGATGCGCCAGACGCTGCTCTACGGCGGACTGGAGAGCGTGGAATATAATGTGAAGCGCAAGAATCCCAACCTGCGTTTCTTCGAGTTTGGCAACTGCTACTTCTTCGACCCCGAGAAACAGAATGCCGACGATCCCATGCAGGCCTACAAGGAAGAAAACTATATGGGACTGTGGGTGACAGGCAAGCGTGTGGAAGGCTCATGGGCACACCCCAACGAGGACTCCACCTACTACGAGCTATCGGCCTACGTGCAGAATATCCTGCAGCGCATCGGCCTGAAGTCTGGCGCTATGGTGACGAAGAAGAGCGAGAATCCCATCTTCTCTGCCGGCCTGCAGATAGAGACACGCGGTGGCAAGAAGCTCATCGAGATGGGCATTCTGTCGAAGAAGCTGCTGAAGCAGTTCGACCTGCAGCAGCCCGTCTACTTCGCTGAGCTGAACTGGACGCAGCTGATGAAGGCTACTCGCAAGAACGAGGTGCTGTTCACCGACATCCCCAAGCATCCTGCCGTGAGCCGCGACCTCGCCCTGCTCGTCGACGACAGCGTGGAGTTTGTCCAGATTGAGCAGACGGCCCGTCAGGCTGAGAAGAAACTGCTGAAACGTGTCGAGCTCTTCGATGTCTACGAAGGAAAGAACCTGCCTGCTGGCAAGAAGAGCTATGCCGTGAACTTCATCCTCCAGGACGAGGAGAAGACGATGAACGACAAGCAGATTGACGCCATCATGCAGAAGCTCATCGCCAGCCTGAAGAAACAGCTCAACGCAGAATTGAGATAAAAGATTCGGCGTTATAACGTCATAACGGAATAACGTTATAACAAGAAAGAAAAATGTCGAAATAACGAAATAACGTAATAACGAAAAAATTAAAATAACAATGGGAAGAGCATTTGAATACCGTAAAGCTACAAAGCTGAAGAGATGGGGCCACATGGCCAAGACATTCACCAAGATTGGCAAGCAGATTGCCATCGCCGTAAAAGCCGGAGGTCCCGAGCCCGACATGAACCCCGCCCTGCGCGCCTGCATCGCCAACGCCAAGCGCGAGAACATGCCGAAGGACAACATCGAGCGTGCCATCAAGAATGCGATGGGTAAGGACCACGCCGACTACAAGGAAGTGAACTACGAGGGCTACGGTCCCCACGGCGTTGCCATCTTCGTGGAGACGCTGACCGACAACACCACCCGCACCGTGGGCGATGTCCGCTCGGTCTTCAACAAGTTCAGCGGCAACCTTGGCACACAGGGCTCGCTCAGCTTCCTCTTCGACCACAAGGCCGTGTTCACCTTCAAGAAGAAGGACGGCCTGGATATGGACGAGCTGATTCTCGACCTCATCGACTACGGCGTGGAAGACGAGTTCGACGAGGACGAAGAGACGGGTGAGGTGACCATCTACGGCGATCCTTCGTCATTCAGCGCCATTCAGAAGCACCTGGAGGCCGACGGCTTCGAGGTGACTGGTGCTGAGTTCACCCGCATACCCAACGACCTGAAGGAGGTCACGCCTGAGCAGCGTGAGGCTATCGACAAGATGGTGGAGCGTCTCGAGGACTTCGACGACGTGCAGACCGTCTACACCAACATGAAACCCGAAGAATAATTCCATACTATGGATACAAGCACTATGCTGGCTCAGGGCACTCTGCTCAGAGGCGGCGCCTATCGCATCGAGCGGCAACTGGCTTCCGGAGGCTTCGGCAACACCTATCTGGTGCGCAACGTGGCCTTCAACGAACTCTATGCCATGAAGGAGTTCTTCATGCGTGGTGTCAACATGCGAAACGGCAACAACGTCACTGTCAGCGTGCCCGATAACCATGCCTCCTACGAGAGCCAGAAGGAGAAGTTCAAGAAAGAAGCCATTCGCCTGCGCAACCTGCGCAACAAGCACATCGTACAGGTGCACGACCTCTTCGAGGAGAACGGCACCGTCTACTATGTCATGGACTTCATCGACGGCGAATCGCTGGCAGAGCAAATCAAGCATAGTGGAAAAGCCATTACGGAAGAGCAGACCTGGCACATTCTGCCGCAGGTGCTCGACGCCCTGAAGAAGGTGCATTCGCAAAATATCTGGCATCTCGACATCAAGCCGGGCAACATCATGCTCGACAAGAAGGGCGACGCCTTCCTCATCGATTTCGGAGCCAGCAAGCAGCTCAACTCCAGCGGCAGCCAGACGTCGTCGGCCCTGTGCTACACGCCAGGTTATGCACCTGTGGAGCAGGTGGAGCAGGATATGGACAAGTTCGGCCCATGGACCGACTTCTACGCCCTCGGTGCTACGCTCTACTATATGCAGAGCCTCAAGCAGCCGCCCTCGTCGACGGCACTCACCGAAGGTGACGCCTTCGACTTCCCCTCCACGATGAGCCGCCAGATGAAAGACACCATCATCTGGATGATGAAGCCCTCGCGCAAGGAGCGTCCCCAATCGGTGGACGAGATTCTCAAGCTCATAGCACCCATGATTGGAGCAAAGCCACAGGAGCCCAAGGAGCCCGAGAAACCCCAACAGCCGCAGTCACCGCTGAAACCGCAGCCCGTCGATGAGACATCGCTGGCTATGCACCAGCCAGAGAAGCAAGGGCATGGCCTCCTCTATGCCCTCATCACCCTTCTGCTGCTGGCAGGACTGGGTGCAGGCGCCTACTTCATGTTCTTCAACAAGAGTCCTGAGGAGAAAGCAGCCGAGGCCGCTCAAGAGGAGTACGAGGAGAAGGTGGAAAAATGCCGTACTGCCATCAATGATGCCGACGACTTCCTGAAGCTCGAGGATGCCAAGACACTGTTCCGTCCCATCCAGAAGATGGAGGACGAATATGCCAGCGCATTGCCCGACGTCTACGACAAGCTCGACGACCTGAAGAAACTTTATGACAAAAAGGTGAAGAAGCAGAAGCAGGAGTACATTGACTTGGCCAACAAACTTGTTGACAACGATGACTACCGCACGGCTTATGACCTTTGCAAGGAAGCTGCCGAGTCATTGCCCGATGATGACGAGATCAACGACAAATGTGAAGAGCTGGCCATACAGATGGGCTATATCTACGTGACAGACGCAAAGTTTGCCAACCGTCTGAACGGAGAGAACATCGAAGAGGCATCGCTGAGGCTGAAGGCCGACAAGATGCGTTACCTCACGCCCCTCGTCACCTACAACTCCCTGCTGCCATCAGGAAGAAGCACCATCGAACAGGATTTTACCTACAAGATTTTCGACCCGGATGGCAGCCTCGACCAGTCTTCAACATCTCCTGACGGCTACACCAATGACACCACCTTTGAGGTAGAAGTAGGTGAACACAATCAGGGCGTATGGCTCAGCGGATGGGGCAATGCCACTCAATCGTACTACGAGAAAGGCGAATACACCTTCGAGCTCTACTACAAAGGCCACAAGATCTTCACCCAGAAGTTCACGCTGTATTAGGTCGCGAAGAATACCTTTTTTATACACGTTTCCCAGAAAAATCCCAAGGCTTGGGAAAATAGTCCCACGGCCTGGGAAAAAAGTCCCAAGGCTTGGGACTTTTTTTTAGTGTTGGCTGACAATGTGTCAGCCTGTATTTTTGGCACACTTTTGGCAGAAAGAAAGACAGAAAGCAGCCATGTGCTGCCCTACCCCACGTATATAATAATGTATAACATTTAATAATAGTACGACAATGAACATCAAACCATTAGCTGACCGCGTGCTGGTATTGCCCGCACCGGCTGAAGAGAAAATCGGCGGCATCATCATTCCTGACACCGCCAAGGAGAAACCCCTTCGTGGCACCATCAAGGCCGCTGGCAAGGGCACAAAGGACGAAGAGATGATCCTGAAGGAGGGCGACGAGGTGCTCTACGGCAAGTACAGCGGCACCGAGATCGAGCTCGACGGCACAAAGTATCTGATGATGCGCCAGAGCGACGTCTTGGCCATCATCGAGAAATAATCATCGTAATAACGTGATAACGAAATAACGCAATAACGAATTATAATCATGGCAAAAGAAATTAAATTCAATATCGAGGCCCGCGAACTGATGAAGCAGGGCGTCGACCAGTTGGCAAACGCAGTAAAGGTGACCCTCGGACCGAAGGGCCGCAACGTTGTTATTGAGAAGAAGTTCGGTGCTCCCCAGATTACCAAGGACGGCGTGACCGTGGCCAAGGAAATCGAGTTGGAGGACCACTTCGAGAATACCGGCGCTCAGCTGGTGAAGAGTGTTGCCTCGAAGACGGGCGACGATGCCGGCGACGGCACCACCACCGCTACGCTGCTGGCTCAGGCCATCGTGAGCGAGGGCTTGAAGAACGTCACCGCAGGTGCCAACCCCATGGACCTGAAGCGTGGTATCGACAAGGCCGTCACCGCTGTGGTCGACTATATCAAGGAGAGCGCTGAGCAGGTGGGCGACAACTACGACAAGATTGAGCAGGTGGCCACCGTCTCTGCCAACAACGACAAGGAGATTGGCGAGCTGCTGGCCGAGGCTATGCGCAAGGTGTCGAAGGACGGCGTCATCACCATCGAGGAGTCGAAGAGCCGCGACACACACATTGGCGTGGTCGAGGGTATGCAGTTCGACCGCGGCTATCTGTCAGCCTACTTCGTCACTGACTCTGAGAAGATGGAGTGCGTGATGGACAGCCCCTATATTCTCATCTACGACAAGAAGATCTCGAACATCAAGGATTTCCTGCCCATCCTGCAGCCCGCTGCTGAGAGTGGCCGTCCGTTGCTCGTGATTGCCGAGGATGTGGACTCTGAGGCGCTGACCACACTCGTTGTGAACCGTCTGCGTGGTGGTCTGAAGATTTGTGCCGTCAAGGCTCCTGGCTTCGGCGACCGTCGTAAGGCCATGCTCGAGGATATCGCAACGCTGACTGGCGGTGTGGTGATCAGCGAGGAGAAGGGTCTGAAGCTGGAGCAGGCTACGCTCGAGATGCTGGGTACCTGCGACAAGGTGACCGTCTCTAAGGACAATACCACCATCGTGAACGGTG
>JAGAAJ010000005.1 GCA_017615355.1 Prevotella sp. | reverse complement strand
TTTTTCTTCTTTGAGTTCACATACAAAGATACGAAAAAATACGCACATCTACAACTTTGTTTAGTTAACTAATGTGTTGATTATCAAATAGATAGTTAAATTTTGCAACGAATTGTTCTCACCCAAATTGACGCAGAATCATAATTTGAGTACCTTTGCACCCGTTAACTCATGCCGAGCCACCTCGCAAGAGATTGGAACGGCTACATAGAGGGAGCACTACATTTTGAAAACGCGTTTGCTAACGCTTTGTTTTTGGCAGTTGGAACTTAGGAACTTCGAACGTAGAGTCAGAGACAATGCAGAGGTAGATGCTACGGGTAGGTATTATTTGTCTTCCTTCTGCAGTGCTTCCAGAAACTCTTTCAGCCTAAGCACCAGCAGTTGGGGGAATGTGATGTCACGAAGAACGTCAAAGTGCGAATCGTCCGACACGATGTAGGTGGCTCCGGCGGCAAAGGCGCAGTCCACGAACTTGTTGTCGTCGGGGTCGGCTAAGATGAGGTTCCAGTGGTAGTAGGTGTTCACTTGCACTACATTCTCGCTCTTCACAATCAAGTCCACGACGTTTTTGGCAAGGCTGGGAGTGGTCTTCTTTGCAATGATTTCCTCGTATTCCTCCAGAATTTCCGTGCTCACGCAAAGAACGTAACGCCCATCCTGAAAGCCTTTCCACACAGGATAGGCATTGCCCTGCCTCGACAAAGAGGCAAGCAGGCAATTGGTGTCAAGCACAATTCTCCTATTTGGCATACTTGTACGGTGTGCGAAGATGTTCTTTCAGTATGGCCTCGTTCTTCTCATTGTCCCACTTTCCTTCAGCCCATAGTTGATCCATCTCCTCGTCAATCTTGCGGGCGTAGTAGTCGCAAACCACCTTTCGGAGTTCGCTTAGTTCCTCCTCAGTTTTGATGCGTCCCAGAAGCTGTAGAAATTCCATCTGAGCTGCATTCAACGGTGTTCTAACTTGTTCCATAACCTTTCTGTTTTATTGTTTAACGAGTGCAAAGTTAGTAATTATTTTCGTAATTCCGCGCAATTATGGCGTTAAACTAACAAAATGCGGGCGAAGATTCATCATTTTGTCATCCCCGCCATTAAATTTTTACACATTATTATCTCATACAGCCCGTCCGTCAAGAGAGATCAGGGGCTCGGTTCTTTGATCCACACTGGGGCAAAACGCATATTTCAGCTTCGACAACTAGTCCAAAAATGAAGCATCACAGCATTTTTTACGTCACTCAGCTACTTTTCTAAAGTTACTCAGGCTTTTTAAACGCTACTCATCAAATAACACATGCACTGTTTTTTTTTCGGTCAAGTCGCTTTATTTGTCGGGGCTGCTGTTCAGGGTGTCGTCAAGGACATCCTTTGACAGGCCGAGAGCCTTGGCCGACATGGTGAGATACATGCGTTCGGCCATGGTGGGCTGCGAGTCGCTCACGGTGGCCACGTCGACAAGCGAACGGAGGGCATCAAGGGCATAGTCGGGATCGCAGGCCAGCAGGTCGAAGTCGACATCGTAGCTGAAGTCGCTGACACCGCCCTCGGCATTGCCAATGTTGCCAAGCAGCTCCAGTTTCTCATTATCGTCAAGGGCCGACTGTGCCACCTTCTTCTCGATGACTTGGTATTTGGCATCGGCCACGGCGCCGTTAATGTTTGCCATGTTCACCATGGCCTGGATGACGGCCCGCTGCTTGGCCTCGGGATGATGCTCGCTCTGCTCGGCCTTAGAGAAAGAGGCCTTGATGTTGCTGAAGGCCATGGCATCGATGTCGCCATCGGTGAAATGCATCTTCTGCGCCTTGAGTCGTTTCTGCAGCCGGCGTGCGCCAGGCTTGAAGGTCAACAGGGTGAGGCTGCCCGAGAAGAGGCCTCCGGCGATGGGGATGAACTTGCCGATGCTCTTGGCGAAGCCTTCCTTGGTGAGCTTCATGCCGGCAATGCGTGCGATGCGCACGGCAATGGGATAGACGGCGGCCTTGGTGATGGCCACTCGCGGCAACCGCCCCACGGCCTGCCTGGCCAAGCCCTTTGCCAACTCGGAGATGCCCTGGTCGGCCACCTTCACACCCATCATCGAGCCCATGAAGATGGTGAGCAGGTCGGATGACATGGCGTTCATCTCACCCTCGTCGTCAAGGAAATCGGGGAAGCCATAGAGATAGGCCAGCTTCTGCGACAGCACCACGACATGATAATAATACTGGAGGATGTCGCCTGGTATGGTGGCTGCCATAGCGAGGCCTCCCGGCAGTCCGGCGATGGTGCTGGCGGTGGTGGCCAAGGCGGTATGACGGTTGATGACGCGCTGCGCCACATTGTCGATGGCCTTGTCGCTGACGATGGTATAAGGCCTGACATTCTCGAGCATGTCGAGCTTGGTGAGACCACAGTAGGGCCGCAGCTCCTTGCGCAGGAAAATTACACGGTCGACCTTCACGCCCGGCAATTCCAGGACGGAAGAGAGGATGTGATTCCAGGAGAGGATTTCTTTATTTCGTGCCATTGTTTCTGTATTTTTTGATGATACTATAAGCAGCATAGAGTCCCTGCTCGCCAGCCTTGCTCAGGTCAGCAATGCCGTCGGCAGTCTGCCCTGCCTTCAGTCGGCAGATGCCTCGGTTGTAGTAGGCCTCTGGCAGGTTGGCCTCAGCCTCGAGAGCCTTGTTGAAGTCGTCGATGGCGGCATTATAGTCGAGCTGCTGGGCCTTCAGGCAGCCACGGTTGTAGAGCAGATAGGCGCAGGTATGGTGGGCTTCAATGGTGTTGTCGAGCTCGGTGATGACACCTATGTTCTTCGGTAACGTCTCATTGGTCCTTCCCACAGCACTTTCATACTGGTTGAGACGGACCTGGCAAAAGGTCTTCAGCCACATAGCGGCAAGAGAAAGGGACGAGCCGCGGGACGTGAGCGGCTGGTGCTCGATAATAAGCGACAGGTCGCTGATGGCTGTCGCATAGTCTTGCAGCGCCGCAAGGGCTGCGGCCCTGTGCAAGAGCAGCGGCAGAGACTTAGTAATGCTGGCCTGACTGTCGATAGCGGTGCTCAGCGAGTCAATATAGTTGAACCAAGCAGTGGCATGCTCGGTGTCGAGCGAGGCCTGCGCATTGCTGACATAGAGCGGACGCTCAGTGGTCTGCTCGTTCAGCTCGTCGATGCGAACATCATGGTGACGCGTCTTGTTCACATCGCCTTGCTGCGGTTCGAGGGCGAGGGTGAACATGGGCTGGAGATCCATGTCGGCATGGCGATTCTGCACCCGTCCACGGTAATCACTCTTGTACTCGCGCTCCGGCTCCTGCTCGTCGGCCACCACCAACTCGTCGTATTTCTCCATGTCCAGATCGCTGCGCTTGCGCTGGCTGCGCTTCGTGGCCTTGGGCTGAATGCCATAGAGCTGCTGATAGAGCTGCGTGCGGTAGACCTTGAACTCGTCGAGCTCAGCCTTTGCCGTCTGGCCTAAGCGGCGATAGCAACGGGCACGGTAGATGATGGCGGTATAGAAATTGGGATACTCGTCGATGATCTTCGTATAGTCACGCACAGCCCCACGTAGGTCGCCGGTGCGGTCGAGCAGCACGGCGCGGTTGAAGAGGGCGAGCATGTTGTCGGGCTCAAGGCCAAGCACGAAGTCGAAGTCGGTGATGGCGCGATTGTCGTCGCCCACGTCGGCACGGAGCAGGCCGCGATTGTAGTGGCCGAGGAAGTTGTTGGGTTCCAGGTCGAGGGCAGCGTCATAGTCGGACATAGCGCCACGCAGGTTGTTCTGATTGTAGCGAGCCAGGGCACGGTTGATGTAGTAGTTGCCGGTCTTCGGCAACAGGTGGATGGCGTGGTCGAGCTGGCTCTCGGCATCGGGCCACTCACGGCGTGAAAGGCTGATGATGCTGCGTGCCGCCCATGTCTTGCCGTCGTAGGGGTCGATCTCGAGGCTTTTCTCCAATGCCTGAATAGCATGCGTCGTATCGGTCATCTGCATGTAGACATCGGCACGCATGGTGTAGGCCTGGGCATAGGAGCTCCAGCGGGCATGCATGGTGTCGAGTTCAGCCAGGGCGATGTCGTAGTCCTTGTTCTGCAGATGGCAGAGCACACGATTGTGCCAAAGCGAACGGTTGTCGGGAGTGATGGTGAGGGCACGGTTGTAGTCGGTGATGGCCTCAGAAAACTTCTCCTGCTGGATACGCGTCAGGCCACGCAACTCATAGATGCCGACAACGTAGGGATTGCGCTCGATGGCCTCAGAGCAGTCGGCCTCGGCACCCGCAAAATCGTCGAGGTTGTACTTGGCCACACCACGAAGGAACCAAGGCTCGTAGAGGTAGGGCTTGGCTGCAATGGCCTGATTAAAATACTGCATGCCAAGGACATAGTCTTCGTAGTAGAGCGCCGAGCGGCCAATGGTGATCAGCCTTTCAATGTTGTACTGGGCGCGACAAATAAGGGGAAACAAGAATAAAAAAGCCCATCCCCAACCCCTCCAGAAGGGAGGGGCGTTAAAATACTTTGTAACTTTGAAGAAGCGTGATAATAACATCCTCAAACTATCTTAACTCCCCTCATTGAGGGGTTGGGGGTAGGCTTATTACCTTCTCACCGGCTTCGTCTTGTAAGCACAGCGGTATCGGCCCTGAGTAAGAGCTTTCAGCTTGCTCTTGATGAGCTGCTTGCGAAGCGGCGAGATATGGTCGATGAACATGTGGCCTTCCAAATGGTCGAACTCGTGCTGCATGACACGGGCAAGATAGCCCTCCACCCATTCGTCGTGCTGCTGGAAATCCTCGTCCTGCCACTTGACATGGATACGTGTGGGACGCGTCACCTTTTCATGGATGGCAGGCAGCGAGAGGCAGCCTTCCTCCGAGGTGTCGACATGGGTGTCGTCTGTCTCGATAATGTGCGGATTGATGTAAACCTGAGAAAAGTCCTTGTATTCAGGCATATCTTCAGCCAATGGACGCAAGTCGATGACACTGAGGCGGATAGGCAGTCCTATCTGCGGAGCAGCCAGGCCAATGCCCTCGCTGTCGGCCAGCGTTTCCCACATGTTGGTGATGAGCTGCTTCAGGTCGGGATAGTCGGGAGTGATGTCTTCGGTCACTTTTCTCAACACAGGCTGACCGTATATATAAATAGGTAGAATCATTTTGGAGGTGTGAGGTGAGAGGTGAGAGGTAAGGGGTGAGAGGTGTGAGGTGAGAATTGTGAGGAGAGATTATTACTTTCTTGAGCGCAAATAATCCTCGAGGATGATGGTGGCGCTGATCTGGTCGACCAGTGCTTTGTCCTGGCGCGCTTTCTTGTGGAGGCCGCCGTCGAGCATAGACTGATGGGCAATAACGGAGGTGAAGCGCTCGTCGTAGAACTCGATGGGAATGGCGGGCTGCGCCTTCTTCCAGCGGTTGACGAACTGCTGCACACGCTGCATGTTCTCGCTGGGCTGTCCGTTCATCTGACGCGGCTCGCCGATGATGATACGTTCCACCTGCTCACGCTGGATGTACTGGACGAGCCAATCGTATAGCTCTGACGTGGCGACAGTCGCCAATCCTCCGGCAATAAGCTGTAGAGGGTCGGTGACTGCCACGCCGGTACGCTTCCGGCCATAATCGATGGATAGGATGCGTGCCAAGGAGAAAGGATTACTGTCCGTTGTAGAGCAGCCAGGCGTCAGCATAGGTGCTACGCAGCTGGTCGCGGCTGGCAACGGCGTCAGCCTTGTTGGTGTAGGTGGAAGCAACAACGCGATACATGTTACGCTCCTCGTTCTTCACAATCTGAGCGGCATAGCCGGCGTTCTTCAGACGCTGCTGCAGACCCTCGGCATTGGCGATGACTGAGAAGGAACCCACGACGACGCTGTAGCTCTGCAATCCGGCACCGCTGACCACGCTGACGCGCTCCTGACGCACCTGCACGTTGTCACGGTTGTCAACGACCTGTGTCTGAGTGGAAGGTGTGGTGACGACGGGCGTCACAACAGGCGTCTCAGTGGTGACGGGCTGGACAGTGGGCTGGACGGTGGGCTGCTGAGTCTGCTGCTGGGCTGCCTGAGCCTGAGCTTTCTCGTAAGCCTTCTTATAGGCCTTCTCACTGGATCCGCAACTTGTGAATGACATAGCCAGGCAAAAACCGGCTAACATGAAGATGTACTTTTTCATAATAGTTGTTTATTGTCGATTAATAATGATTTTCCAGCGCGAAGTTAATAATTCTGCTCGAAAAAAACAGCATTTACGTGCATAAACTTTGTTAAATGAACAAAAACTAACATTTTTATAAAAAAAATAACGGCTTTTCATGCATGTATCTCAAAAAAATTCGTAAATTTGCACGTGAATAATTATTTTATCCATTACTAACAAAAACAAGAAACAACATGAAAGGACTTGGTTACATTGGAGCATTCATCGGCGGAGCTATCGCCGGTGCTGCCGCAGGCCTTCTGCTGGCTCCTGAGAGCGGCAAGGACACACGTGCAAAGATTTCGGACACCGTCAACGACTTCATGAAGAAGCACAACATCAAGCTGAACCGCAAGGACGTGGGCGATCTGGTCGACGACCTAGAGGAAGCAGCTGACTAAAAACACGTGACCCATGCTGTCGAGCGACAAGAATGTAGAGACCATCGCCCAGCTCATTGAGGCGCTGAAACATTATCTCGGACTCCAGACGGAGTACGTGAAGCTCGACGTGATAGACAAGGTGGTGCGTCTGCTGACGAGAGCCACCTTGGCTATTCTTTTATTCCTCATCCTCATCGTCGTGCTGCTCTTTGCTTCGCTAGGCCTGGCTTTCTGGCTGTCGAAGCACATCGGGCTCACGAGTGCCTTCATGGCCGTGGCAGCAATGCACGCCTTTGTGCTGCTGCTCATCTATGCCTTCCGCCGTCCATGGATAGAGCGTCCGCTGGTGCGCTATCTGGCCCGTCTGCTGCTGAAGGACTAATCAAGCTGAATCATTCCCCTACTGCCTACGATGGACAAGACACACGATTTTCGCACACTTGAAGAAATCCGCCAGCGCAAGTACGAGTTGCGCAGGCAGATAGACCGCGACAATGAGCACATCAGCCAGCTGTGGGGCTCCCTCTTCGTCAAGCGGAAAGACTCCACTACAGGCCAGTTTGTGACCAACCTGCTCTCGCATGGCGCTATGGTGATTGATGCCTTCCTGCTGGTAAAGAAACTGCGTCGCAACTACGGCGGACTGATGCAGTCGCTGCGTAGGAAGAAATCATGAATTGATGCAGCTGCTGCACCTACCTAATCCTAAATCCTGATTCTTAAGCCTGACGCCGATACTCCTGCGGCGTCATCTTGTATTCGTGGAAGAAGTTGCCGATGAAATAGTTCGGCGTATAGAACTTACACTCCAGCGCAATCTGCTCGATGCTCATATCGGTAGTACGGAGCAGCTTGGCAGCTTTCTGCAAATTGATGACGCGGGCCAGCTCACGAGGACTCTTGTGCATATTGCCAGACATAATCTCGTAGAGCCTGACGATATCCACGCCACCTTCCACACTCAGCTGACGCATATTGAGTTGGCGCTCATTGTGTGAATTGATGAAGGGCATCAGCTTCATCATCATGTCGATGAACTCAGGACTCAGCTTATCTACAGAGCCGGAAGCCGACGAGCCAGACAGGTCGTCGCCAACTGGCGAGAGAGGCCGATTGGCAAAATCATCGCATCGCTGAGCATAGAGTCGAATCTTACGTATGATTTCGCCCTCCTCACTATTGCGACGAACACGCATACGCGTATTTCTGTTGAAGAAGAAGAAGTTCACGATGAGCAACGCCAGCAGGATGGCACCCAGCAACACATACAAACCGGTAGTGCGCCACCAGGGCTCCTTGACGTGTACGATCCAGACAAAGCGCTGGTCGTCGGGCAAGTCTTCCTGCCACTGGTCGGGGAAGAGCGATGCCTGCACCTCCACATGATAGTCGCCAGGTTTCAGGTTCACCATCGGATAGTGGAGCAGGCCCCTGTCGTCGACCTGCGAAGAGCTGCTTCTCGAGTAGACCTGCCACTTGTTGCCCAGCTCCTTCACCCTTACACGGTAGTAGGTCTGTATGGGGCGGTAGTAATTCAGCGCAGAGAATGTGAGGGCGATGGAGTTCTGGTCACTCTTCAGGTTGATATGCTCCACACGAGTCATGGCCCTGTCCACGATGACATGACCGTCATATTCCCTGCCAGCCACCACATCGTTGCCGTTCATCAGCATACGCACCAACCGAGGCTTCAAGTTGGTGACGACATGCGGCACATTGACGTCTTTCAGGTCTTTCGGGTTGAATTCGACGACATGCTCCACAGCCTGCATCAGGATAGTGCCGTCGTCGAGCATCATCACTTTACAGTTCTCGAAAGACTCGTCAGGAACATTGTCGTTGGAGGTGAAATTATTGATGAACACGATCTTCCCGTCATTGATGAGGAAGAACGTGATACCGCATGACGTGGCCACCCACATATTGTGATCCTGGTCTTCGATGATGGAGTGCACCACCTCGTTGTTCAGTCCGTTGGAGCGGCTATAGTGCAGCTTCTCGCCTCCAGGCTGCTCGATGAACAAACCCAGCCGGGTGCCTATCCATTTCCAGCCGCGGCTGTCGCTTGTCAACTCACAATTCGCCCTGATGCCATCATAATACGAGATACTGATATTTCCAGGTGCCTCATAAAGCATAGCGCCATAATTCATGGCTCGGTCATCCGACCAAGGATAGGCACGGATGGATAATGAGTGAGGACGTGCATAGAGGACGCCGCGTTTCTCAGTACCTATCCACAGGCCGCCCTGATGGTCAAAAGCCATCGCGTTGCAGTCGGTAGCCATCGTCTGGCCGTCGCTCAATAGCACCTCAGGCACATGCTCAACTTCCTTCGTATCAGGATGATAGACGTAATAGCCATATTCCGAGGGGATGTAAAGCAGCTCTCCCTTCGAGTCAATCGTCATATTGTTCAGGTGATGGTCCACCTCTCTAATGACTTCGAATTTGTTCTCCTTCACATTGAAATAGAGCAGGATGGCTCCCTTATCGCCGTTACGGATTTGGAAGAAGCCGTCGCCAAAGGGCTGCAGCACGGAGGAGCCGGAATACTTCTCCACCATCTCTCCCTCGTAGGCATTCACCCTGCACACGGTGTTGCCCAGCGTATCGGTGCCCAGCACCTCGCCGTTGTCGTAGAAGAAATAGATGGTATTGCCGGCCACATCTATATCCTGCAGGATACGGTCTCGCAACACGTGATAGGTGCGCTTGTACTTGGCGCTGAAGAGTCCATCCTCTGTGACAAACCACATCGAGCCATACTGGTCGACGAAGAGGTCGAGCACCTTGCTGTTGCATCCCTTCGACTTGATGATGCTGTCGGCTGTGCTGACATAGCTCTCCGACATCAGGTCCAGACACATCACTTTCTGCTTGTCTTTCAGCCAGATGTGATTGTCGTCGTCGAAATAGAGGTGATAATGGCCGAGATACGACGGCAATTCATACTCATACTCGGCCTTGGTGTCGGCATGGGTAAATGACTTACCGTCGAAGAAATTCAGATTGCCAATGGTGGAGATGATGATGCGGCCGTTGGACGTACACTTCACAACCTGCGCACTATTGTCGGCCAAGCCGTTGGAAGCATTGATGACAATAAAAGACCGTTCCTCCTCAGAGGCATTGGCCTGCAGTGCAGTAAGCAATACAGGAAACAAAAAACATAATAGTCTGTATACGCTCATCTGTAATGCCCAACTAAGTCGAGGTGACAGGACTCGAACCTGCGACATCCTGGTCCCAAACCAGGAACGCTACCAACTGCGCTACACCTCGATCATATGGTTAAGAAGAAAAGGACTGACCTTCAACCTTTAACCCTTAACCTTTTAACCTTTGATAATGCCCTGCTCTACGAAGATCTTCTTCAGTGCGATGACCGAGCGCTCCACCTGCTCATTGGTGTGCGTCGCCATCAGGGCATATCTTACCAGTGTGTCCTGCGGGGCACATGCCGGCGGAATAACAGGATTGATGAACACGCCTGCATTGAATGCAAGGGCGGTCACCAGAAATGTCTTGTCTACGTCGCGAACATAGAGCGGGATGATGGGGCTCTCCGTGTCGCCAATCTCGAAGCCTTCCTCACGGAAACGCTTCAGGGCATAGTTCGTCACGTTCCACAGGGCCTCGATGCGCTGCGGCTCCTCCTGGATGATGTGAAGGGCCTCCATTGCTGCGGCGGTGGCTGCGGGAGTGTTAGATGCCGAGAAGATGTAGGTGCGGCAAGTGTGACGCAGCCAGTTGATGGTGTCGGCATCACCAGCGATGAATCCGCCGATGCTGGCCAGCGACTTCGAGAACGTACCCATGATCAGGTCCACTTCATCCGTCAGGCCGAAATGGTCGCACACGCCCCTACCCTGCCGTCCGAAGACGCCGATGCCGTGGGCCTCGTCCACCATGATGGAGCAGTTGTATTTCTTCTTCAGCTCTACGATCTCAGGCAGTTTGCAGAGGTCGCCCTCCATCGAGAAGACACCGTCGACGACGATGAGCTTGATGGCTTCCTCGGGCAGTTTCTGCAGCACACGCTCCAGGTCTTCCATGTCGTTGTGCTTATAGTGAAGCTGACGAGCGAAGGCGAGGCGGCGTCCATCAACGATGGAGGCGTGGTCGCGGTCGTCGCAGATCACAAAGTCGTCCTTGCCCAGCACAGCGGGGATGACGCCCTGATTCACGCTGAAACCTGTAGAGAAGCACAGACAGTCGTCCTTGCCGATGAATTCGGCTATTTCTTTTTCCAACTGAATATGCAAGTCAAGCGTACCGTTGAGGAAACGGCTACCGGCACAACCCGTACCGTACTTGTCGATGGCTGCCTTAGCCTTGTCAATAATGCGCTGGTCGCCCGTCAGGCCTGTGTAGGCGTTCGATCCGAACATCAGCACCTTATGTCCACCCATATCCACCTCAGTGCCCTGTTTTCCCGTGATGGCACGGAAGTAGGGATAGATGCCTCTTGCGATTGCCTCCTGAGGTCTACGATACGATTTGTATCTCTCTTGTAGTTGTCCCATAACTATGTTTATAGGTATTACTTTTTTTTCAGGCTGCAAAGTTACATAAAATTCTGTAAATACAACTCATTTTTTGAAAAAATGTTTGATTTTGTCATTTTTCTTTCCTTTTCGACCTCATTTTCCGACAATTTCAGTACATTTGCACCCATGCAAGACGCCAAAAAACGGATTTTATTCATCGTCAACCCCATCTCGGGCACCAGTTCGAAGAAGGGATTCGACAAGATTGTGGAGAAAGTCATCGACCACGACCGCTTCGAGTATGACATCATCCGCACCGAGTATGCAGGCCACGCCGCCGAGCTGGCAGCCGACAGCGCAGCCCGCGGCACCGACATCTGCGTGGCAGTAGGCGGCGACGGCACCGTCAACGAGGTGGCCCGTGCCCTGGTGGGCACCGATACCGCCCTGGGCATCGTGCCCTGCGGATCGGGCAACGGCCTCGCACGCCATCTCTGCCTGCCCATGAGCATGAAGGGAGCGCTGGCCATCATCAACCAGGGACAGACCGACAGCTTCGACTACGGTCTCATCAACGACCATCCCTTCTTCTGCACCTGCGGCATGGGCTTCGATGCACATGTGTCGCTGCTCTTCGCGCAGTCAGGCAAGCGAGGGCTCAGCACCTATGCACGCATGGTCTTGAAGGAAGGGCTGAAGTACAAGGGCGACACCTACGACGTCACCATCGAGGATGCCGGCGGCGAGACGAAGCACCTCCAGGCTTTCCTCATCGCCTGTGCCAACGCGGCGCAATACGGCAACAACACCTACATCGCCCCTGAGGCATCCATGCAGGACGGACTGCTCGACGTCATCATCATCGAGCCCATCAAGGGCCTTAGCGCCACGAGGGTGCTCGTGGATCTATTCACCAAGACCATCAAGCGCAACCACCACGTCACCCACACACAGGTCCGACGGCTGCATATCCACCGCCCTGCCGACGGCGCCGTGCATTACGACGGCGACCCCACCGTCATGGGCACCGACATCGACATCCGCCTCGAGCCGCGAGGCCTGAAGGCCGTCGTCAACCCCAAGTCAGTCGAAGACAAGGCACGGCCCGGACGCCTTGCCAAGATGCTGCACATATAATATATGTTCGCGTACATAATACAGATTTCCATCGTCGTCATCGTCGTTGTGCTTGCCGCAGGCTATGCCGGATGGCGTCTTCACAAATCGCTGACATCGCCATGTCACAGGGCCATCGATCGGAGTGCTGGGGGGAGTGAGGATTCGGCCTGTACCTGCTGTCCGGAATGCCCGCTGAGGAATCAGGAAAACAGGAAAGAAGCGTGTGAGAAGAAAAAACATGAAGAAAAATTTGGACGGATGGAAAAAAAACGCTAACTTTGCACCCGCAATTCCAAATCGGTGCCTTGGATGAGTGGCTTAGTCAACGGTCTGCAAAACCGTCTACAGCAGTTCGAATCTGCTAGGCACCTCAGAAAGAAATCGGAAGTCTTTGAAAACAAAGCACTTCCGATTCTTTGTTTTAGAGACATCGTAGCTCATGACACGCAACAGAGAGATCTACAAGGTGACGTTGGTGGGCGGCGCAGTCAATGTGGTGCTGCTGCTCTTCAAGTTCGTGGCCGGCATCGTGGGACACAGCGCCGCGATGGTGGCCGATGCCGTGCACTCGCTCAGCGACTTCGTCACCGACATCATCGTCCTCGTCTTCGTCCGCCTCAGCGCCATGCCCAAGGACAAGTCGCACGACTACGGGCACGGCAAATACGAGACGCTGGCCATGACCATCATCGGCCTGGCACTCCTGGGCGTGGCCGTGGGCATCGTCTACAGCGGCGTGGTGAAGATCATCGCCTGGGCCAACGGCGAGCAGCTCACGGCACCCGGACTGCTGGCCCTGTGGGCGGCGCTGCTGTCGGTCGTGCTGAAGGAGGCCGTCTACCGCTATTCAATGCGAAAGGCCCGCCAGCTGCAGTCACAGGCCGTCGAGGCCAACGCCTGGCATCACCGCAGCGATGCCCTCTCCTCCCTCGGCACAGCCGCAGGCATCGGCGGTGCCATCCTCCTGGGCCAGCGCTGGACGGTGCTCGACCCCGTGGCGTCGGTCATCGTCGGCGTGTTCATCGTCAAGGTAGCCGTCGACCTGTTGCGCGATGGCATCGGCGACCTCATGGAGCAGTCGCTGCCCGACGAGGTGGAGCAGGAGATACTGTCGTTGGTGGCCCAGCTGCCCGACATCAGGAATCCCCACAACCTGCGCACCCGCCGCATCGGCAACCACTATGCCATCGAGCTGCACATCCGCATGGATGGCGACATCAGCCTGCACGAGGCCCACGACAAAGCCTCCGAGGTGGAGCACCTGCTGAAGGATCATTACGGCGCACTCACCCACGTGGCCGTGCATGTAGAGCCCGACAAATAAAAAGGCTGAAAACGCAAATTTTCGGCCTTTTTTGATAAATGATTTGGAAGTTTTGAATTTTTTCCGTACTTTTGCGAGCAATAAACATGTTTTCAAAACCTAAAAAGAAAAATACCATGAATCTATCAGAGAAAGACCTGCAGCAGATTGCAGCACGTGGCATCAGCGCAGCGCAGATTGAGACACAGCTTCAGCAGGCTGCAACCGGTTTCCCCTTCCTGCGACTCGAGGCCGCAGCAGCCGTGGGCAACGGCATCGTGGCTCCCACAGCCGACGAGCGCAAGGCATTTGTCAATGCCTGGGAACAGTATAAGGCCGAGGGCCACGGCGTGGTGAAATTCGTGCCCGCCAGCGGTGCTGCCAGCCGTATGTTCAAGAACATTTTTGCATTTGTCGACGCGCCCTACGACGTGCCCACCACCGACTTCGAGAAGAAATATTTCGACGAGATCGAGAAGTTCGCCTTCTACGATGCACTCGACGCCGTATGCCTGAAGAACGAGGGGAAAGGCATTAAAGCCTTGATAGCAGCAGGCAACTACAAAGCAGTGGCTGCCAATATGTTAAAGAAGGAGGGATTGAACTACGGACAGCTGCCGAAGGGCATGCTGCTCTTCCACAAATATCCCGAGGGCCCGCGCACGCCGATGGAGGAACATCTGGTGGAGGGAGCCCTCTACGCCGCCTCTAAGGGCGAGGCTCACGTGCACTTCACAGTCTCGCACGAGCACATGGAATTCTTCAAGCAGAAGGTGGCCGAGAAGGCCGACGGCTTCGCACAGAAATACGGCGTGAAGTACGACATCAGCTTCTCGGAGCAGAAGCCCTCGACCGACACCATCGCCACCAATCCCGACGGCACACCCTTCCGCGAGGCCGACGGCTCAATGCTGTTCCGTCCGGGCGGTCATGGTGCGCTGATTGAGAACCTGAACGAGATAGCCGCCGATGTGATCTTCATCAAGAACATCGACAACGTGGTGCCCGACCGTCTGAAGCCTGAGACGGTAGAGTGGAAGCAGGTGATTGCCGGCGTGCTGGTCACCCTGCAGAAGAAGGCCTTCGCCTATCTGGAGCTGCTCGACAAGGGCGCCTCGGAGGCTGAGCTGCAGGAGATAGCCGCCTTCGTGGAGAAGGAGCTGTGCTGTCAGCCGAAGGACAACAAGGTGGACGCCGACTATCTGCGCCGCAAGCTGAACCGCCCCATGCGCGTGTGCGGCGTGGTGAAGAATGTGGGCGAGCCCGGCGGCGGCCCGTTCCTCACCTACAACCAGGACGGCACGGTGAGCCTGCAGATTCTGGAGAGCTCGCAGATTGACACCCAGAACGAGGCCTATATGAAGATGTTCACGCAAGGCACCCACTTCAACCCCGTCGACCTGGTGTGCGCCGTGAAGGACTACAAGGGCCAGCCCTTCAACCTGCCCGACTTCGTAGACAAGACCACGGGCTTCATCTCCAGCAAGTCGAAGGGCGGCAAGGAGCTGAAGGCCCTGGAGCTGCCCGGCCTGTGGAACGGCGCGATGAGCGACTGGAACACGGTGTTCGTCGAGGTGCCCCTCGGCACGTTCAACCCCGTCAAGACCGTCAACGACCTGCTGCGCGAACAGCACCAATAAGATGGTTGATGGTTGAAGGTTGATGGTTGATGGTTGAAGTAAGATGTGAGCATGATGAAGATACGCCTTCCAAGAATCATCCGTAAGACTCTGTCAATCCGACTGAGTCTTATGATGGTTATTGCGATGGCTATCCTGCTCCTGGCATCGCTGGTGGTGATGCTGCACTATTCGAGGAAGGCCGTCAAGGAGGAGGCGCTGCAGAAGGCTGCGCAGACCCTGGAAGGCACCGTGCAGCGCATCGACAACATCCTGCTGAGCGTAGAGCAGGCGTCGGGCAACATCTACTTCAACATCCTGCCCCATCTCGACGACGCCGAGAAGCGCAAGCGCTACATGAAGCAGCTCATCGCGTCGAATCCCTACATCGTGGACTGCATCATCGCCTTCAAGACGGACAGCGCCTATGCGAAGCAGCCCTGGTTTGTCAACTCCATGGCGGCGGGGATGCCCGGATGGCAGGACCCCTCGGCGAGCAAGATTGCCAAGCATCCCATCATCACGTTCTGCCTGCCCCTCCCGGGTGCCGACGGCCAGCCCATAGGAGTGATGGCTGTCGACGCGTCGCTCAGCCTGCTCTCGCAGATCGTGCTGGAAGCGAAGCCTTCGGCCAACTCCTACAGCACGCTGCTGGCCGGCGACGGCTCGTTCATCGTCTATCCTGACAGTACCAAGCTGTACCACCAGACCGTCTTCACCAACAATGAGAACGCCGACCCCTCTGCCCAAGCAGCCGCCAAGGCGATGCTCTCGGGCGAGACGGGCTATAAGCGATTCACCAAGAACGGCGCCGACTACTACGTCTTCTACAAGCCCTTCGAGCGTGCCGCCGTAACAGGCCGCTCCATGCAGAAGCTTGGCTGGAGCGCCGGCATCATCTATCCTGAGGACGACATCTTCGGCGACTACAACAAGCTGCTGTACTATGTGCTCATCATCGCCTTCGTGGGATTGCTTCTGCTCTTCATTCTCTGCCGTGCACTCACCCATCACCAGCTGAAGCCGTTGCTGCTGCTGACACGCTCGGCCCAGCACATCGCGAAAGGCCACTACGACGAGAAGATTCCCGACACCAACAGACAGGACGAGATAGGCCGTCTGCAGGAGAACTTCCAGCAGATGCAGCAGTCGCTGTCGGCGAAGATGGGCGAGATGGAGAGTCTGAAAGCCACGATGGAGGAGCGCAGCGAAAGCCTCCAGGCTGCCTACACCCGCATAAAGAGGGCCGACCGCATGAAGACGTCCTTCCTGCACAATATGACCATCAAGATGGTGGGCCCCGCCAATGCCATCAGCATGGACGTCAACCTCCTGTGCAACTACAGTCAGGAGATAGGCCCGCAAAAGGCCGACAGCCTGGCCAACGACATCCAGAAGAACGGCGAGGACATTGCCGAGCTGCTGAGCAATCTCATCAACATGTCGGACAAGGACATGGGAAAGGAGGACGACCATGATTAACATCCGCAGGTCCTTCTCGACGAAGCTCAGCCTGGGACTCCTGCTGCTGGCTGTGCCCATCTTCGTGGTGTCGATAGGCGTGCTCTTCACACAGTCGCGCCACATGATCCGCAACGAGGCCGTGGGACGTGCCAACAGCGTGCTGACGGCAGCCATGCAGCGCCTCACGCAGAAGATCAACGCCATCGAGACGGCAACCAACGCCAGCAGCTGGCTCGTGGCGGAATACCTGAACCCCGACTCCATACTGGCTCTCAGCCACCGCGTCGTGCAGCTGAATCCCCACGTCGACGGCTGTTCGGTCAGCGCCGAGCCCGACATCTTCCCCGAATACGGCCGTTATTTCTCCGTCTACTCCATCCGTGAGGGCGACAGCATCGTGTCCACCATCGAGGAGCAGTACGAATACTTCGACAAGATATGGTATAAGACGCCGCGCAACCTCAACGACCGCTGCTGGGTGGCCTATTTCGACGAAGCCGACTCGCTGGAGCTGACGCTCGACGGCATGATAGCCTCCTACGGACTGCCGTTGTACGACGCCGACGACCGCTTCCTCGGTATCATCTCCACCGACATCTCGCTGCTGCGACTCTCGAAGGTCATCTCAGAAGAAGAGAAACCCTACCCTAACGCCTACTTCATGATGATTGACGACGAGGGACACTTCTTCATCCATCCCGACCCGTCACGCCTCTTCACCACAACCATCTTCGACGGCGTGGACACAAAGAGCCAGGCCGACCTCATCATCCTGGGACACGAGATGACAAAGGGCAAGGCAGGCAACATGGCCCTCGATATCGACGGGGAGTCCTGCATCGTCTGCTATCAGCCCGTGCCTGGCACCAACTGGAGTCTCGCCCTCGTCTGTCCTGACAGCGACATCCTGGGAGGCTACCACAAGCTTTCCTACATCATCATCCCGCTGCTCATCATCGGCCTGATTGTCATCCTCCTGCTCTGCCACAGGGCCGTCAAGCATTCCATCAGTCCGCTCTTCATGCTCCTTGGAAGGACGCAGAGCATCGCCGACGGCAACATGGAGGTGCACATCCCGAAAAGCCATCGCGAGGACGTCGTAGGACGCCTGCAGAACAGCTTCGCCTCCATGCTGCAGTCGCTCAACTTCCACATGGGCATCGTGCGCCACTCCGCCCGACAGACCGAGAAGCGCAACGAGGAGCTGGCGAAGACCACACAGGTGGCCGAGGAGGCCGACAAGCAGAAGCTGGCCTTCATACAGAACGTGTCGCACCAGATACGCACACCGCTCAACATCATCATGGGCTTTGCACAGGTGCTGCGCGACGCCGACGGACAGCTGCCCGAGGAAGAGAAGAAGGGCATCACGGGCATGATGAACCACAACACCGTGCTGCTCAACCGCATGGTCCTGATGCTCTTCGACAGCTCCGACACGGGACTCTCAGAAGAGCTCCGCAGCGGCAAACGCGACAATGTGGCGTGCAACGACCTGGCACGTGAGACCATCGACTACGTCAAGGTCTACTACCCCGACCTCAACATCAACCTGCAGACGGAGGTGGACGACAGCTTCACCGTTCGCACCAATCACTCCTACCTGATGCGCAGCCTCAGGGAGGTGCTCTACAACTCAGCCAAGTATTCCGACGGCCAGCATGTGGCGATCAGGATCACCGTCGACAAGGACGCTGCATCGCCCGTCGTCCGCTTCATCGTGGAAGACACAGGCAGGGGCATTGCCGAAGCCGACCGCGAGATGGTGTTCCAGTTCTTCACCAAGATAGACGACCTCTCCGAGGGGCTCGGCCTCGGCCTCCCGCTGGCCAAGCGCCACATCACGAACCTGGGCGGCGACCTCATCCTCGACGCCGACTACCACGAGGGATGCCGCTTCATCATCGAACTGCCGCTGACACTATAGAAAAAGCACGCTTTTTTTGTTCCGATTGGATTTTTTTTGTAATTTTGCAGCCGAAAACGGAAAATAGACACATTATTTTTACACACAGAATGAACATCTTAGAACTTTCAGAACAAGAGATATTGCGCCGCCAGTCGCTCGACGAGCTGCGCCGTCAGGGCATCAACCCCTACCCTGCCGCCGAGTATCCCACCAATGCCTTCTCCACCGAGATCATCGCCAGCTTCAGCGACGACGCCGAGCCCCGCGAGGTGTGCATCGCCGGCCGTATGATGAGCCAGCGCGTGATGGGCAAGGCCTCGTTTGTCGAGCTGCAGGACTCCAAGGGCCGCATCCAGGTGTATGTCACCCGCGACGACCTCTGCCCAGACGAGAACAAAGACCTCTACAACGTGGTATTCAAGAAGCTGCTCGACATCGGCGACTTCATCGGCGTGAAGGGCTTCGTCTTCCGCACCCAGACAGGCGAGATCAGCGTGCATGCCAAGGAGCTCACGCTGCTGTCGAAGTCGCTGAAGCCCCTGCCCATCGTGAAATACAAGGACGGCGTGGCCTACGACAAGTTCGAAGACCCCGAGCTGCGTTACCGCCAGCGCTACGTCGACCTCGTGGTCAACGACGGCGTGAAAAATACCTTTCTTCAGCGTGCTACGGTTATTCGCACCCTTAGAAAGGTCTTGGACGAGGCAGGATACACCGAAGTCGAAACTCCCATCCTCCAATCCATCGCCGGAGGTGCATCCGCCCGTCCCTTTACAACGCATTTCAACGCCCTCGACCAGGACATGTTCATGCGCATTGCCACCGAGCTCTACCTCAAGCGACTCATCGTGGGTGGCTTCGAGGGCGTCTACGAGATCGGCAAGAACTTCCGCAACGAGGGCATGGACCGCAACCACAACCCCGAGTTCACCTGCATGGAGCTCTATGTGCAATACAAGGACTACAACTGGATGATGTCATTCACCGAGAAGCTCCTCGAGACCATCTGCATCGCCGTCAACGGCAGCCCCGAGCGTGAGATCGACGGCAACATCGTGTCCTTCAAGGCACCCTACCGCCGTCTGCCCATCCTCGACGCCATCAAGGAGAAGACAGGCTTCGACTGCGACGGCAAGACCGAGGAGGAGATACGCGCCTTCTGCCTCTCGAAGGGCATGGACGTAGACGAGACCATGGGCAAGGGCAAGCTCATCGACGAGCTCTTCGGCGAGTTCTGCGAGGGCACCTTCATACAGCCCACCTTCATCACCGACTATCCCGTCGAGATGTCGCCGCTCACGAAGATGCACCGCTCAAAGCCCGGCCTCACCGAGCGCTTCGAGCTGATGGTCAACGGCAAGGAGCTGGCCAACGCCTACTCCGAGCTCAACGACCCCATCGACCAGGAGGAGCGCTTCAAGGAGCAGATGCGACTGGCCGACAAGGGCGACGACGAGGCCATGATCATCGACCAGGACTTCCTCCGCGCCCTGCAGTACGGCATGCCACCCACCTCGGGCATCGGCATCGGCATTGACCGACTCGTCATGCTCATGACGGGCAAGACCTTCATCCAGGAGGTGCTCTTCTTCCCGCAGATGAAACCCGAGAAGAAAGCCCCGCAGTCATCCATCCAGGAGTGGGCCGCCATCGGCGTCGCCGAGGACTGGGTCTACGTCCTCCGCAAGGCCGGTTTCTACCTGCTTTCCGACATTAAGAACGAAAAGGCCCAGGGCCTGCAGCAGAAAATCGGCGACATTGTGAAGAAATACAAGCTCGACCTCCAGAAGCCCAGCGTTGACGAAGTCGCCGCATGGATTGAGAAGGCGCAAGCCTAATGATCAATGTTCAATGGTCAATGTTCAATGGTCAATGTTCAATGTTCAATGGTCAATGAATCATGTTTGACTGCGGTAAGATAGCCATCATCGGCGGAGGCTCATGGGCAACAGCCATTGCCAAGATTGTGGTGCAGCACACGCACCACATCGGCTGGTATATGCGCCGTGAAGACCAGATAGAGGACTTCAAGCGCATGGGCCACAACCCCAGCTATCTCACCAGCGTACACTTCGATACCGACGAGATTGCCTTCAGCGACGACCTCAACAAGATAGCCGCCGACTACGACACCCTCGTCTTCGTCGTGCCCTCGCCCTACCTCAAGAACCACCTGCGCAAGCTGAAGACACGACTCAGGGACAAGTTCATCGTCACCGCCATCAAGGGCATCGTGCCCGAGGAAAACCTCATCTGCACCGAGTATTTCCACCAGGCCTTCGACGTGCCCTACGACAACCTCGCCTGCATCGGCGGCCCCTCGCATGCCGAGGAGGTGGCCCTCGAGCGCCTCAGCTACCTCACCGTGGGCTGCTCCGACGAGGAGAAGGCCGAGGACTTCGCCGCCGTGCTGTCCAGCCCCTTCATCAAGACCAAGACCTCGTCCGACGTCGTCGGCATCGAGTATTCGTCGGTGCTGAAGAACGTCTACGCCATCGCTGCCGGCATCTGCGGAGGCCTCAAGTTCGGCGACAACTTCCAGGCCGTCCTCATGTCCAACGCCGTGCAGGAGATGGCCCGCTTCCTTCAGGCCGTCCACCCCATCGAGCGCAACGTCTACGACAGCGTCTACCTGGGCGACCTCCTCGTCACCGGCTACTCCAATTTCTCCCGCAACCGCGTCTTCGGCACCATGATCGGCAAGGGCTACAGCGTGAAGTCCGCCCAGATGGAGATGGAGATGATTGCCGAGGGCTACTACGGCACGAAGTGTATGAAGGAGATCAACCGCCACTGGCATGTCAACATGCCCATCCTCGATGCCGTCTACAACATCCTCTACGAGCGCATCGCTCCACATATCGAGATTAAACTCCTCACAGATTCATTCAGATAAGACAGTTACACAGCAAAGAGTAAAAATAGGAAAGAATGCACACTAGAGAGGAACAGATGGAGGCTTTCGGGCGACTGCTCGACGTGCTGGACCAATTGCGGGAGAAATGCCCCTGGGACCACAAGCAGACGAATGAGAGCCTACGTCCCAACACGATAGAAGAGACCTTCGAGCTCTGCGATGCCATCATGCGCAACGACCATCACGACATGATGAAGGAGCTGGGCGACGTGCTGATGCACGTATGCTTCTATGCGATGATTGCCCGCGAAGAGGGACGATACGACATTGCCGACGTGCTGAACACGGAGACCGACAAGCTCATCTTCCGCCATCCGCATGTCTATCATCCTAGCCAGGTGGGTGAAAAGAAACCACTGCCCCTGCCCTATCAGCCCGATACGAAAGAAAATGACATGTCGCAGTTTTCGCAGGCAAAGACTTCCGATCAGGTGCTGCAGAACTGGGAACAGATCAAGCTGAAGGAGAAGGACGGCAACAAGACGGTGCTGAGCGGCGTGCCGGCATCGCTGCCCTCGCTCATCAAGGCCTACCGCATTCAAGACAAGGCCCGCAACGTGGGCTTCGACTGGCAGAAGAAAGAAGATGTGTGGGACAAGGTGCATGAGGAGCTGGCTGAACTGGAGGCCGAGCTGAAGCGTGAGGACAAGGAGAAGAGCACCAACGAGCTGGGTGACTTCCTCTTCTCGGTGATTAACGCCGCCAGACTCTACAAGCTCAACCCCGACAACGCACTGGAGCGCACCAACGCGAAGTTCATCCGCCGATTCAACTACATCGAGGAGCACAGCATCCGCGGCGGTCGGCCCCTGACGGAGATGACATTGGAGGAGATGGACAAGCTGTGGAACGAGGCGAAAAGCCTTGAACGATGACCATTGAACGTTGAACATGAACATTGAAAACTAAAATATCACTATGACTATGAAACATTACACCATGATGATGCTTCTGGCTGTGATCATCGCAGCCACCCTGGGGAGCTGCAACATCAAGAAGCCCCAACACTATCCGTATGAAGAGGTAACGCCTGTCAAGCAGGTAGGCGACAGTACTATCTATGGTATCTGTGGCTCCGGCTCGACAAACGACCAGCTGCAAATCATCACCGACAACGAGGACACGCTCTACTTCGACGTGACCGAAGCAAGAAAGAACGGTATGGTTTTGCCCGGATACAGCAGGGGTGAGAACCTGTGCGTCATAGCCGACACCACCGGCACCATCGCGCTGAAAGTGATCAACAAGGACATGCTGCTGGGTGAATGGGTGATTCCCAGCCCCTATGACGGCAGCACGCCTTCTGGCATCATCATCAAGGACAATGGCGATGCGGAGGGCTTCGAGCAGCAGGGTGACATCGAATACAAGGCCTGGCGCATCTTCAACGGTCAGCTGCAGATTGTAGAGACACGCGGCGACGACACCGACTTGTACTACACCCTCACCTACGAGATCACCAGGATGACTGCCGACTCGCTCTACCTGTCGAATGTGAACGAGGATGAGACCTTCGAATACGGCCGCTATGTGCCTGAACCCGAGGTTGACTTGGGAATCAACTTCGAGGACGATGATCCCGATAACTACGTCATCAACTGGTAGGAACGAGGAATGGAACCTTTCCGCGTACACATCCTGGGATGCGGCAGCGCCCTGCCCACCACCAAGCATTTCTCATCGATGCAGGTGGTGGAGTGTCGGGGCAAGTTCTTCATGATTGACTGCGGCGAGGGTGCACAAGTGCAGATCAGACGCTCGTCGCTGTCATTCGAGAAGATAGGCCACATCTTTATTACGCACATACACGGCGACCACTGCTTCGGTCTCATCGGCATCATCAGCACCTTCGGACTGCTGGGACGCAATGCTACCCTGCACGTCCATGCTCCCGCTGAGCTGGAGCCCATGCTGAAGGCACAGCTGGACCTGTTTTTCAACTACGACATCGGCTACAGCGTAGAGTTTCATGCCATCGACACGAAGAAGCAGGAGGTGGTGTATGAGGACCACTCGCTCACGGTGGAGACTATCCCCTTGGACCACCGCATGCCCTGTGCCGGCTATCTCTTCCGCGAAAAACCCACGCTGCCACACATACGCCGCGACATGATTGACATGTACGGCATTCCCGTCTCGCAAATCAACAACATCAAGGCCGGACAAGGCTATACCCTACCCGACGGCACCGTCATTCCTCATGAGAAGCTGGTGACTCCTCCAGACAGGACGCGCAGCTACGCCTACTGCTCGGACACACGCTATATGCCCAAGCTGCATGAGATGGTGGAGGGCGTCGACACCCTCTACCACGAGAGCACCTACGCCAACGACAAGAAGGATGGCGCCGAGAAATACTACCACTCCACCGCCGAGCAAGCCGCCATCGTGGCTCGCGACGCACATGTGGGCAAGCTGCTACTGGGTCACTATAGTGCCCGCTACGCCGACGAGACGATACTGCTGAATGAGGCCAAAAACGTGTTCCCCAACACCTTTTTGACCAACGAAATGGACGTAATCGACGTCTAAAACGCATTTTTATGCGAAATTTTTTGGCAGGAAAGAATATTTTTGCTATTTTTGCGCTGTAATTACAACAATTTCATGCATGAATAGAAAGAATTTACTCATATTTGCGTGTGCATCTATGCTTACTTTGGCTGTGCCGGCCAAGGCATCCACTATGGTGATGGAGCTGGGCGTAGCAGAGCAGATTGACGAGCAGGTGCCGCAGCTCAGCGTCGACGGAAACACCGTCAACGTGCAGGGAGCCACAGGACTGACACTCGAAGTGGTGTCGCTGACAGGACGCGCCGTGGCTACCTACAAAATAGAAGGTCCTGCACAGCGTATTGAACTTAATCTTCCCAAAGGGTGCTACATTCTGAAAGTAGGCAAAGTGGCGCGCAAGGTTACCGTACGTTAGCCATCGCCGCGGGCATCGCCATTGCCCTAAACATTTCAGCCTGTCAGGGAAAGTCTGCAGAACAGACAGCCGCCGATGAAGCCGCGCAGAAGCTGGAGCAATTCTACCAGCAGCATCGCGAAGAGGCTCACAGGCAGCTGGCTGCTTTTGTGTCTGAAAGCTCCGACTCTGGCTTTGCTGACCGCATGAGTGCACAGTATTATACTGATGCCAGTGACAATACCCAGTGGTTCTGGATGGGTTCACCGTCCGACATGCCGATGGCCGACGCCTTGGACAGCTTGATGCACAGTCAGGCACAGGCAATGGGCTTCAAGGAAGAAATCTTCCTGCTGTCAGACATCGACTCAGCGCTGGCCGTCATGCACCAGCCCGATTCAGCACAGAACGCTCCGCAGGCTATGGCGCAGGCCGAATACAACCTCACCAAGGCCTATCTGCGCTATGCCATCGGACAGCGTTTCGGCTTCACCTCACCCAAGAAACTCTTCGGTGCCAACAACTACGACATCGAAAATGAGCAGCCTGACAGCGCCTTTGTACACTACGCCCTGAGTCAGCTCACCGACAAGCAGACGATGCTCAACTTCCTCGACTCCATCGAGCCGCAAGACCCTGCCTATGAACGGCTGAAGCAGCAACTCACCATCGACAGCACCGTAGAAGCCAAGCAGCGCACACAATGCAATATGGAGCGTCTGCGCTGGCGCGACAAGAAGCACCCTGAGCAGGCCAGCCGCCGCATCTTCGTCAATGTGGCCGCACAGCAGGTATGGGCCATCGCTCCTGACAGCGTCATCAACATGCGCATCTGCTGTGGCAAGCCATCCACAAAGTCGCCTCTGCTCACCAGCGAGATTCAGCGCGTGGAGGTCAATCCCGAATGGGGCATCCCACAGAGCATCATCCGTGGTGAGGTGAGCGGACACGCAGGTGACTCAGCCTACTTCGCACGCCGCAATTACTATGTTGTAGGTCCTGGCGGACGCGTCAATCCTGCCAACCTGTCACGTGCCGAGCTGGCCAGTGGCCGCTATGCCGTGAGACAGCGCAGCGGAGCCGGTAACTCCTTGGGACGCATCATCTTCCGCTTCCCCAACCGATTCTCCGTCTACCTGCACGACACCTCGTCGCCAGGTGCTTTCAACAATGCCACACGTACCATCTCACACGGATGCATCCGTCTGCAGCGACCTATGGACATCGCCTGCTTCGTACTGCATGATGCCGACCCGTGGTTCCTCGACAAGATCCGCCTCTCGATGGACCTGCAGCCGCAGACAGATCAGGGACGCGAATACAAGCGCACACACTCAGGCGCCATCCGTCTTGTGAACAATGCAGATGTGACACCCCCTGTACCTGTCAACATCAATTACTTCACGGAATATCCCAATCCGCAGACAGGAGAGATGGAGGTGTGGGGTGATCCCTATAGCTACGACAAGACACTGCTGAAAGCCATTAAACCTTACATCGAGTAACAGCGTCAATTAGTTAGCGTTAGCGTTTTCGATTTTAGTCTTCGTCTTCGTTTTCGTTTTCGTTATCGTTTTCGTTATCGTTTACTTTATGGAATCCTACGACGACCAGCAACTGAAAGACTTGCTAAAGAGTCCTGCCACCCAACGAAAGGGCTTTGAGGCAATGGTGCGTCAGTATAGCGAACAGCTCTACTGGCAGGTGCGCCGCATCGTGCTGGTTCACGAAGATGCCGACGACGTGCTGCAGAACGCGCTGCTGAAGGCCTGGAGCTCACTTGACACCTTCAAGGGCGATTCCAAGCTCATCACATGGCTCACCCGCATCGCCATCAACGAAGCCCTCGACTTCACTCGCCGCCAGAAGAAACGCCAGACGCTCAGCGCCGACGATATCACGCTGGGGCTGGCCAACAAGCTGATGGCCGATAAGTATTTCGACGGCGACGAGACAGAGGCTCAGCTGCAGGAAGCCATCGCCAGCCTGCCTGAGGTGCAACGCACTGTGTTCCAGATGCGTTACTACGATGAGATGAAATACAGCGACATCAGTCAGGTCTTGGGAACAAGCGAGGGAGGACTGAAAGCCTCCTACCATATCGCCGTTAAAAAAATCACGGAATTTTTTCACCGACACGATTAAACCATACTTCTACTAACCCGTCTAAGTTGCAGAAAGGAAAAAAACTATGATGAACGAAGAAGATTATCTGAACAGCAAAATGGGAAAACGCAATCCCTTCACCGTACCTGAGGGCTACTTTGAGCAGCTCACACAGCAGGTTATGGACAAGATTCCGCAGGCCGCCGAGACTGAGACAAAGGCTGTCACCACAGAGATGAAGCCTTTGCACAAGCCTGCCCGCGTGGCTGTGATGAAGCGTCTGCGCCCCTGGCTCTACGCAGCAGCATGCATCTGCGTGGGTGTGTTCATTGCAGCCATCGCCTTCAACAACAGAAGTGAGGTGGCCACACCACAACCCACGTCGCAGCAGGTTGCCGTCAACGAGCCGACAGACTACAATTACTACAGCGACTCGTATATTGACGAGGAGGCAGACTACGCCATGATTGACAATCAGGAAATCTATGCCTGCCTGATGGCTGACATGTACTAAGAATTTTGGAGTTAACAGTTAGGAGTTAAGAGAATGAAGAAACTATTCTTTTTCTGCATGGCACTGATGCTGACCCTGAGCGCCAACGCACAAGGGTTTGGTCAGGGGTTCGGTCAAGGACAGGGACAAGGCCAAGGGCAGGGACAGCGTTTCTCACCAGAGAGATTCCAGGCACAGCTGGAGGAATTCATCACCAAGGAGGCTAACCTCACTACTCAGGAAGCCGCCGCATTCTTCCCTATCTACAAAGAGATGGCGGAGAAACAGCGTGCCGTCTTCATGCGCCAGCGTAATGTGGCCCGCGTAAAGCCTGCCGACGAGCAGGGTTGCCTGAAAGCCATCAAGGAGCAGGATGAGATTGACCTGGAGCTCAAGCGCATCCAGCAGACCTACCACCTGCGTTTCCTCGAGACGCTGTCCGCCTCAAAGGTGTATGACATCCTGCGCGCTGAAGAGAAATTCCATCGCAACATGATGAGAAGCTGGGGTCGCGGCCCGCGTCCACAGCAACCACAGCAGGGAATGCCTCAGAGGTGAGGTTTCGACAGCAGTTCATCGTCACGCTTCAGTAACGACGACTGCTCCACGACAGAAGAAAGCTTACGCCAGACAGAGCTATAGACATCAGCTATACGCTCTGTCTGGTTTTCATTGAGCCTATAGGTACGCACCACTCGGATGACTTGCGTACTGCTGTCCACAGGCTCGGCAACATTGATGACCTTCATATCGATGTTCAGCACTCCATTCATACGGATGGAGAGGCTGTCGTGTGTCAAAGCCGTCATCTCACTCTTGCCATCCAGCAAGTTAGTCACCTCTGCCTTCATCTTGGCTTCCATAAAGTCAAGCATGTCCAGCCGGTTATTCGTGGTCAGATAGGGGAGCAGCGAGTCGGGCATCGCCTTGAACAGCTCAGAGATGGAGCTCCCCTCAGTCCCCCCGAAGGAGGGAGGATTAACCCCAATCCCCTGGGAGTGGGCCGCAGTCGAGAAGCAAAGCGTGAGTAAAACTGAAAGAACTTTCTTCATAATTGCAAAGTGAATTCGTAATCCAAGGGAAGGCGTTTGCCAATACTTGTCACAATGATGGAGGCACCCTGATGGTCGGCTTCCTCCTTGATGAGTGCAGCCATCGTCTCAGCATTGCGATCGTCCAAATGACTGATAGGCTCATCGGCCAGCAGGAAGTCGAAAGGCTGCACCAAGCAACGCATCAAGGCCACTCGCTGCTGCTGACCAAAGGACATACGTCCCACCTTGGCTATCAGTTTGTCGGCTATGCCCAAGCGCTCAAACCACCCTTCTATCTGCTGGCGGGTCTTGTGACTGGTCAGTTTGTTCTTGATTTCCACATTCTCGAATGCCGTCAGTTCAGGGAAGAGACGCAACTCCTGAAAGAGGCAGCTGATATGTCGCTGACGGAGATTGCTCCAGTCGCTGATGCTATAGCTACGAGAATCCTTTTCGTCGAAGAGCACCTGTCCGCTATAGTCGTGACGATAGCCGAGGATGTAGCTGCAGAACGTACTCTTGCCCTTGCCGCTATCGGCCTCTATCAGATAATGGTGGCCTCGCTCAAAGCAAACATCCTTCTGCCAGATGTCTGAAGCGAAAGTCCCCTGCCCCACACCATCAATGGCTGATGCAGCGCTGGCGAAGACCTGCGGCAGAACGTTCTTGAATTGTATCTTGTTCATTGTTGCGACAGTTGCATCATCATTACTGCTGCCAAGCCTGCCGTCTCTGTACGCAGGCGGCTCTTTCCCAAATCAACGGAGACAAAGCCTGCATCGACAGCCATCCGCACCTCATCGATGGAGAAATCACCCTCAGGACCGATGAGGACGAGAAGCGGACTCTCACCCTGTCCCTCCCTGTGAGGGAGGGGTTGGGGGTGGGTTTTCTGTAAGCTCTCAAACAGATTCACCCTCTCTATCTCCTCATAGCAATGGGCGATGAAGCGACGGCCAGTCGTGTGCTGCGAAATAAAACTCTTGAAGTCCTGCATCTCGTTGACAACAGGTTTCCAGGCCTTGCGACTCTGCTTCATAGCTGAGATAACTATCTTCTCCAGTCGTGGCGTCTTCACCACACGGCGTTCAGAGAAGCGGCAGTCGAGCAGCGACAGCTCGTCGAAGCCCACCTCAGTGGCTTTCTCTGCAAGCCATTCGATGCGCTCCATCATCTTCGTCGGCGCGATGGCTAAATGCAGATGTCCCTGCCAGGTGCGCTGTTGCGGCAACGTCTCAAGAATCTGATAGAAGCAATGCTTTCCGCTGGTCATCGAGACAGATGCACGGAAGAACGTTCCCTCACCATCCATCAGCATCATCTCGTCGCCTTCTTTCAGGCGGAGGACGCGCAGGGCGTGCGTGGCTTCCTCCTCAGGAAGCTCACTCAGGGTTGATGCCCCAGGAACATAGAAGTAGCGTTCTTCCTTCATCGTGTACTATTTCTTCTCCGGCTTGAACAACAAGGCGAAGCTGACACCCACCACCAAAGCAAAGCAGGCGAAGATGAACCAGCAGGTCTGCCAGCTACCCAGCAGATAATCACCCTGCCAGGAGCAATAGTGATTCACTATCTCTCCAGCGGCCAACGTGCCGATAGTAGCGCCAAGACCATTCGTCATCATCATGAAGAGTCCCTGTGCCGATGCCTTGATAGAAGGATCACACTCCTGGTCGACAAAGATACCGCCAGAGACATTGAAGAAGTCGAAGGCCACACCATAGACGATGCAAGAGAGGATGAAGAGCATCACGCCAGGCATAGCAGGATTGCCAAGACCGAAGAAGCCGAAGCGGAACACCCAAGCAAACATTGACATCAGCATGACCACCTTGATGCCGAAACGCTTCAGGAAGAAGGGAATCATCAGGATGCACAAAGCCTCGCTGATCTGTGAGATAGACGTCAGCAGCGTAGCATTGTTGGCAGCGAAGGTATCGGCAAAGGCAGGATCACCCTTGAAACTGGTGATAAACGGTCCTGCATAGCCGTTGGTCACCTGCAGACACATACCCAGCAGTGCTGAGAAGATAAAGAACAGCGCCATCTTCTTGGTCTTGAACAGCTTGAAAGCACTCAGACCCAGCGTCTCAGCCAGCGAGGCAGTCTTCTCTTTCTTCGTCAGCTTGCACTCTGGCAACGAGAAGCAATAGGCGAAGAGCACCAGGCTGAGCAGGCCTGAGACAAAGAACTGCATGTAGGTGTACTGGAACTTATGGCTGTTCTCTGCGAAGGTGAACGAGAAACTTCCATCCTCCCACACGGCGCAGTTGACGAACCACATGGTCATAATGAAGCCCACGGTTCCTAACACACGGATGGGCGGGAAGTCCTTTACCGTATCGTAGCCGTTGTCCTTTAAGATGGTGAAGGCGGTGGTATTACCCAACGCAATAGTCGGCATAAAGAAAGCCACACTCAACGTGTACATAGCGATGAAGGCTCCCTTATTGGGCAATTCATTGCCAAAGCCTGCCTCCATACCCATCCACCAGCATCCCAGCATAGCGGCACCAGCCACCAGATGGCAGAGGCCGAGCAGACGCTGCGGCTGTATCCACTTGTCGGCTACAATACCCATCAGCGTAGGCATAAAGATTGACACGATACCCTGAATGGCATAGAACCAGGCTATCTGCTCACCAAGTCCTGCCTTTCCCAGGTAGTTTCCCATACAGGTCAGATACGCTCCCCAGACAGCAAACTCCAGGAAGTTCATAATAGACAAGCGTACTTTCAAGTTCATAATCCTATAGTTTTTAGTTGATGATTACATTATTATAATACGCGCGCGTGAGGCCTTGCTCATCACGCCTTAGCACAATCTCTCCTGTCATCCACTCAGTGAACGGTAATTCCTGTGTCAAGGGGAAGCACTTCGTCACCACCCCTGATTGAATCTCCACTACTGACAGAGTCTGGCGCGAGCCGTCCGGCATCACCACCTCGTGGGATGCTATCCGTCGGAAGTTCTTTGTCGTCATCGATGGTATGGAATCTGATCAGTTGTACATTGTTCAGGAAGAGCAGGCGCGTCGAGGTCGTTTGGTCGTTGGCGCCATCCAGATAGAAGAAACCCTTCACGGCACGCATCCTTCTCATCGTGTCCTCAGGCACTCGCAGCTGCGCCAAGCCTGACACCGAGAAGCGCAGATTGCGGCTGACGACGGTATCGTCGTATTCCACCGCCATATAGACAAGGCCGTTCTTCGAACCCGTCTGATACATGAAGTCGCTCATAAACATCATCATCAGCGCATCGCCGCGACGATAAGTAGAGTCGGCCTCAATAGCAAAGTCCCATCTGTTGTAGGGCGGCATCGGCATCAGGAGTGCCGTAGTGCGATCAGCCCATACATTAGCGGTGTCGCCCGTCGCATTGTATTGGGCATATTTACCAATCTCGCCCTCAGAGGCACCCTGCGTCAGAGCCTGTTCGTCAAGTCTCTCTGACACACGTTTGCAGATGGCATCAAATCGGTCGGATCGTGTGTAGTAATACACCAGCGACGAGTCAAACTCGGCCTTTGTCACACCGTGTTTCCTCAACACAGCCTCGATGTACATAGCCGTGTTGTATTCCCGCTCTCCCATCGAGGAGTTCGCCTGCTGCGCCATCGCCTGCGCCATATAGTAGTCGACCAGAATATCCTCCATATCGTCGGGCTGTATGTATTGGCTCGGCGTTCCAGGCTTGCAGGCTATGAAAAGCATCATCAAGCCCGTAAGGACGATGGTGAATACTCTATTCACGCTTCAGAGAAATCTTTGCAAGTTCCTTCCGGTAGAAGAGCAACAGCACGACAACGCCTACGGAGATGCTGGCATCGGCAAAGTTGAAGACAGGACTGAAGAAGACAAAGTCCTCGCCGCCCCAGAACGGCATCCAGTCAGGCCAAGTGGTCTCGATGATGGGGAAGTAGAACATATCTACCACCTTTCCCATCAGGAAGGGCGCATAGCCGTTGCCCAGCCCCACCCATTGACTGACGCTGAACGGCGTGGAAGCTTCGAAGCCCAAGCCGTAGAACATGCAGTCGATGAGATTGCCTGCGGCACCTGCCAGCACCATCGCCAGACACACCATATATCCCCAGCGGGCCTTCTTCTGCGCCTGCAGCCAGATGTAATAGCCGAGGAAGCCGATGGCCACAACGCGGAAGAGCGACAGCAACAGCTTCGGGCCGAGCTGCATTCCCCACGCCATACCGTTGTTCTCGATAAACGAGATATAGAACCAGCCCGTGACACGGATGCTCTCGTGCAGCTCCATGCTGGTCTTTACCCAGATCTTGATAATCTGGTCAATGAGCAAGATGGCGATGACTAACAGCACCGCCATCCTTCCCCGTGTCATAATGGGTTTTCCGTTAACCATTGACAGATTTTATTTCCTTTGTTTCTCGAGCTCCTTCGACTCCACGCTCAGCGTAGCATGAGGCACGGCGCGCAGGCGCTCGGCAGGAATCAGCTTTCCTGTGATGCGGTCGATGCCGTAGGTCTTGTTGTCGATACGCACCAAAGCAGCCCTCAGACCCTGGATGAACTTCTGCTGACGGGCGGCAAACTTCATCAGGTCTTCCTTCGACTGTGTCTCGCTGCCCTCCTCAAGTGCCTTGTAGGTGGGCGACGTGTCATCCACATCGTTAGAATCGCGGTTGGTCAAGCTATCCATCATCTGGTCATAGTCGCGCTTGGCCAGTGCAAGTTTCTCAAGAATAATCTGACGGAACTCCTCGAGTTCTTCGTCAGTGTAGCGTGTTTTTTCAGCCATAAATCATTAGGATTTAGTGATATTGATGTTCAGTTTAAAGTCGTCGAAGTCCACCTCCTGCCCATCGTTCGCAGCGATGACGATGCTGTCGGCCAGCACCTGTGTCTTCACGTATTCGCCGAAGGCATTGACCGCCTTCTCGACGTCGTCGTTGGGTGAGAGGGTGACAATGATGCGGTCGGTGATTTCCAGTCCGCTCTCCTTACGAATGTTCTGTATGCGGTTGATGAGCTCGCGGGCCATACCCTCGTTCTTCAGCTCGTCGGTCAGCTCCACCTCGAGTGCTACGGTCAGCGCACCCTCGTTGGCCACCAGCCAGCCGGGGATGTCCTCGCTGATGATGTCGACGTCGACAGCCTCTACGGTCAGGTTCTGTCCCTCGACGTTGATGCCGATGGTGCCCTGCTGCTCCAGCTCTGCAATCTGCTCCTGCGACAAGGCATCCATAGCAGCGGCAACGCCCTTCATCAGCTTGCCGAACTTCTTGCCCATCGTGCGGAAGTTACACTTTACCTTCTTCACCAGAATGCCCTGACCCTCAACGAATTTCAGCTCCTTCACGTTCACTTCGTTCATGATGAGCTGCTTCACAGCCTCGATGTGCTTCTTCTGCTCGTCGGTGGCAGGCACCATGATGCTCTGCAGCGGCTGGCGCACCTTGATATTCACCTTGCGGCGCAGGGCGAGCACCATCGACGTGATCTTCTGTGCCATCTCCATACGGGCCTCGAGGTCGGTGTCGATGAGTGATTCGTCAGCCACGGGGAAGTCGTCCAGATGCACGCTGTCCTTCTGGCCGCCGAGGTCGCGGTAGAGCTGGTCGGCATAGAAGGGAGCGAAGGGTGCGATGAGCTTGGCCACCGTCATCAGACAGGTGTAGAGCGTATCATAGGCCGAGCGCTTGTCGGCATCCATCTCCTTACCCCAGAAGCGCTTACGGTTCAGGCGCACAAACCAGTTCGAGAGGTCGTCGTTGACGAAGGCGTCAATCAGTCGTCCTGCCCTTGTGGGGTCATAGCCGTCGAGTTCCTCGGTCACACTCTTCACCAGCGTGTTCAGGCTTGACAGAATCCAGCGGTCGATCTCGGGTCTTGTTTGTTGCGTTGCCAACGCAACAGACGGCTCATAGCCATCCACGTTGGCATAGAGGGCGAAGAACGAGTAGGTGTTGTAGAGGGTGCCGAAGAACTTGCGGCGCACCTCATCCACGCCCTCGGGGTCAAACTTCAGGTTGTCCCAAGGCTCGCTGTTCGTCATCATATAGAAGCGCACGGCGTCAGAGCCGTATTTCTCAATCATCTCGAAGGGATTCACCACGTTGCCCACGTGCTTCGACATCTTGTTGCCCTTGGCATCGAGCACGAGACCTGTAGAGACAACATTCTTGAAGGCCACCGAGTCGAAAATCATCGTGGCGATGGCGTGCAGGGTGAAGAACCAGCCGCGTGTCTGGTCAACACCCTCGTTGATATAGTCGGCGGGATAGAACTTGCGCTCGTCGATGAGCTCCTTGTTCTCAAACGGATAGTGCAGCTGGGCGTAAGGCATCGAGCCGCTGTCGAACCACACGTCGATGAGGTCACTCTCGCGCTTCATCGGCTTACCCGTGGGGCTCACCAGCTTGATGTAATCCACGTAGGGACGGTGCACGTCGATGCGGTCGTAGTTCTCCTGACTCATGTCGCCAGGCACGAAGCCTTTCTCCTTCAGCGGATTCTTCTCCATCACGCCGGCGGCCACAGCCTTCTCAATCTCGTTGTAGAGTTCCTCCAGCGAGCCGATGCAGATCTCCTCGCCGTCCTCGCTGCGCCAGATGGGCAGCGGTGTGCCCCAGAAGCGCGAGCGCGAGAGGTTCCAGTCGTTCAGGTTGTCGAGCCAGTTGCCAAAGCGGCCGCTGCCCGTCGACTCGGGATGCCAGCCGATGGTCTTGTTCAGCTCGCTCATGCGTTCCTTCATCGAAGAGCTCTTAATGAACCAAGAATCAAGTGGATAGTAGAGCACAGGCTTGTCGGTACGCCAGCAATGCGGATAGTTGTGCACGTGCTTCTCAATCTTGTAGGCCTTGTCCTGAGCCTTCAGGTCCATGCAGATGCTGATGTCCAGCGTCTCGTCCTTGTCGGTCAGCGTCTCGTCGTAGGCGTTCTTCACGTAGCGGCCTGCAAACTTGTTCCATTCCTCCACGTTCACGTAGTTCTTGACGAAGTCAGGATCAAGGTCGTCGATAACGTAGTATTTGCCCTGCAGGTCGACCACAGGACGCTCATTGCCCTTCTTGTCGATGAGCACGATGGGACAGATGCCTGCCTGCTTGGCCACGAAAGCGTCGTCGGCACCGAAGTTCGGAGCGATATGCACGATACCTGCGCCGTCCTCAGTCGTCACATAGTCGCCGGGAATGACGCGGAAGGCCTCGCCCATCGGCTTGATGGCGGGCATCAGCTGCTCATATTCCATCCCCACGAGGTCGGTACCCTTGTAGCGGCCCACGATGCGGTAGGGCATGAACTTCTCACCTTTCTTGTATTCAGGCATCTCGCCGCCGTCGGTGATGTTGCCCTCGGGAGCGAGGTAGGCGTTCAGACGCGCCTCGGCCAGGACAATCGTGATGGGCTTGGCGGTATAGGGGTTGTAGGTCTCCACGGCCACGTAGTCAATCTTCGGGCCTACGCAGAGCGCGCTGTTCGCAGCCAGCGTCCAGGGCGTCGTCGTCCAGGCAAGGAAGTAGGCGGTACCCCACCCTGCCATCTCCGGCTTCGGGTTCTTCATCTTGAAGAGGGCCGTGCACGTCGTGTCCTTCACGTCACGATAGCAGCCGGGCTGGTTCAGCTCGTGCGAGCTCAGGCCCGTGCCGGCAGCTGGCGAATACGGCTGGATGGTGTAGCCCTTATAGAGCAGCCCCTTCTGATAGAACTGCTTCAGCAGCCACCACAGCGTCTCAATGTACTTATTGTCATAAGTAATGTAGGGATGATCCAAATCCACGAAGTAACCCATCTTCTCCGTCAGGTCGCGCCATTCCTTCGTGTAGGTCATCACGTTCTCGCGGCACTTCATGTTGTAGTCCTCCGTCGAGATGTAACGGGGCGACTCAGGGTTGTCGATGTCGGCCTTGGTGATGCCCAGCGCCTTCTCCACGCTCAGCTCCACAGGCAGGCCGTGAGTATCCCAGCCAGCCTTGCGCTTCACCTGGAAGCCCTGCATCGTGCGGTATCTGTTGAATGTATCCTTCAGAGCACGGCCCAATACGTGATGGATGCCCGGATGACCGTTGGCCGAGGGAGGACCCTCGAAGAACACGAACTGCGGACAGCCCTCGCGCTCATCAATCGAGCGGTGGAAGATGTCCTCTTTCATCCACTTTTCCAACATCTCGTTGTTCACCTGTGTCAGGTTCAAGCCGTTGTGCTCGGCGAATCTCTTTGTCATATTTCTTATGCTAATCAATTTTCGAGCTGCAAAGGTACGGTTTTTTTTTCATTCAGCAAAAAAATGCAGCGCTAAATGACGGAAGAAATTTTCTGACAGAAGAAATCAGCCGAGCACAGTCTTATTTATTCACGCAGCAGCTCCCAGCCGCGGAGCATCGCGAAGTAATCCAGGCTATCCGTTCCACATTCCTGAATGGCCATCGCCATACCCAGCATCATCCAGCGGGCAGGCTGCTGCGAGGGGATGCCGATAGGCTCGTCGGGGCCGATGCCGGTCAGACGGCTCACGTTCCGGATATACGCCTCCGTGTTGTTGTGGTCCTGCGGCGGCGCCCAGCGCGAGATGATGCCGCGGATGGTGTAGAGCCTGTGCGTATGATAATAGGTACGCGTGAGCAGGTAGAAGGCGGCACGCCAGCCCCACTCCAAAGATTTAAACTGGCAGAAGCTGCGATCATTCTGCACTTCTGCGAGACCTTTCCACTGATCCTTTCCCGTCCTGCGGATGTTCAGCGGATTGTTGTTTCTCAGCCCTCTGGGCTGTTTTGATTCTTCATTCTTCATTCTTAATTCTTCATTTTTTTAACTGTAGCAACTGTAGCAACTGTAACGTCAGCTTTGCTGACTTCCCCCTCGCCCCTCGGAGAGGGGGTTCTTCGCGAGGCGAAGCGGCAGTGCCGAGCGAGGGGGTGAGGCTTTTTCTTCTCCACATTTATCGGCGTGCTCTTCGGGAAGGCGATGCTGTAGGCCTTGTCGAGGGCTTTCAGTTTGACCCTGCACGAGCTGATGCCCAGCTTGACTGCGACGATGGCCCTGAGCAGTTCGCGGTGCTTGCGCGGATAAAGCGACGGTAGCGGCAGCTCGTCGTAGCCTGCTTGTTCGCATCTGCTGCACACTTCCCAGATAAAGTCGTCATTCGCTTCAAAGCCGAACCACGTTTTCAGCACGCGACGGATGCAGTATCGCTTGCATTGCCCGTGGAGCAGGCGCCTCGTGCGCTCCAGCCGAAGCCAGAGCTGCACGAAACACTCTTGAGTATTTTCGATGGTAATCATGGCGGAAGCAAATTCTTCATTCTTCAGTCTTCATTCTTCATTTCGAAAACTTCCTCTTATACTCCTCCGTCTTCATGTACCGCCCGCTGGCCGCATCAAAGGCGATGTACCCACGATTCTGCCAAACGCGAAGGGTGGAATCGCCGTTGCCGGTCTTTCCCTGCTGC
>JAGAAJ010000049.1 GCA_017615355.1 Prevotella sp. | reverse complement strand
TCGCCACCTTTGGCCCCGCAACAGCCAAGGCTGCCCAGGACGCAGGGTTGCGACTCGACCTGCAGGCTCCCTCAGAGAAATATCCCTCTATGACAGGTGCCCTGCAACACTTCCTGCTGATGCAAGAGGAGTGATGTGTGATTCACACAGAAAGCACAGAAAGCACAGATATTTTTTGTTGAAAGTTAACGGATTTCCCAAACAGGAGCGCATCGTCAGCCAGAAGCTGATAGAAGAGCTTTTTACTAGCGGTCAGAGTCATTCACTGACCGCTTTCCCTTTGCGGGCAGTGTTTTTGAACGAAAACGGGAATTATAACGAAAACGAAAACGTAAAGCAAAACGAAGACGAAAAGCAAAACGAAAATGCTGTCAAGCTGTTGCTCAGTGTTCCGAAACGTCGTTTCAAGCATGCCGTAGACCGTAATCGAGTAAAACGCCAGTTGCGTGAGGCTTTTCGCAAGCACAAGCACCTGTTGGCAGATGTTATTCCTGATGGTCAGAGCCGGGCCCTGGCTTTCGTGTGGATGTCTGACCGACACATGCTATCAGCAGATGTGGAACAGCGGGTTGTTACCCTGCTCAAGCGAATCGGTCAGACAATAACCAATAAACAATAACCATTGAAGCGCGTTTGGCATATTATCTGCTGGCCCTTAAAGTGGCTGTTGCTGCTGCCCATTCTATTCTATCAGAAGTGCATCAGCCCTTTCACTCCGCCTGCCTGCCGTTTCACGCCCACTTGTTCACAATACACCAAGGAGGCCATACAAAAGTATGGTCCATTTAAAGGGCTTTACCTCGGCATCAGACGAATCCTACGCTGCCATCCGTGGGGAGGCTCCGGCTACGACCCCGTACCTTGATTGTCACACCTACTATTCTTTAAGGGCTTCGGGATAGCTAATGCGGGTGTGGTAGAGCATCTTCAGCTTTTCAATCAACACCGTCTTGGCATATTGTATGTCACGGAACGTGATGGGACACTCGCGGAAGAAACCATCGCTAACCATGCTGTCGATGAGACGTTCAACGAGTGTGCGGATGCTCTGCTCGGTATAGTCGGGCAACGAGCGTGAGGCTGCTTCTACAGCGTCGGCCATCATCAGGATGGCCTGCTCCTTAGTAAAGGGGTTAGGACCGGGATACGTAAAGAGCAGATCGTCGACGGGCTCGTCGGGATGCTCATTCTTGTACTTGATGTAGAAATACTTGGCCTTGCCTTGTCCGTGGTGAGTGGCGATGAAATCGCGGATTTGTCGTGGCAAGTGATGCTTGTCGGCCATCTTCAGGCCCTCAGTGACGTGGCCAATGATGAACTGGGCGCTCTCAATATAACTGAGATGCTCGTGGGGTGAAATGCCACCCGACTGGTTCTCGGTGTAGTAGATGGGATTAACAATCTTTCCTATGTCATGATAGAGGGCACCCGTACGCACCAACTGTGCGTTGGCGTCAAGACGACGTGCCACCTCAGCCGCCAGATTACCCACCTGTACACTATGATTGAAAGTGCCAGGCGCCACCTCGCTCATCTTTCGCAGCAACTCCTTGTTGGTGTTCGAGAGCTCCACCAACGTGATGTCGCTCACAAAGCCAAAGGTCTTCTCGACGACATAGAGCAGCGGGTAGGCGCAGAAAACGATAAGACCACAGATGAGCAGGTAGATTAATTCCTTGTGGTTGAACTGATGCATGTCGCCCACACGGACGAGGAACAGGGCAAAGTGGGTAGCCGTAGAAGCAAGGATAAAGATGATTGCCGTCCAAAACAGTTGTGAGCGGCTGCTTAGCTCGCGCATGGCAAACACTACGGCCAAGCCCGCCACCATCTCCACGGCAATGAACTCCAGGGGATGCTGCAGCATCGAGGCAGCTATCAACACCACGGTGGAAAGTGCCATGAAGGCCGTGCGCGAGTCCATGAACACACGGACGAAAATGGGGACAATGGCAAAAGGAAGGATATAGACATGGAGCAGTGAATGGCTCACCATAAGCGATGTCAGCAAGAGGAAGACGATGATGAGCGCATAGAGCATACAAGCAGAGCGCAGCTTATCAAAATAATCCTTGCGGTAGATGCCCAGATAGATGGTGAACAGCAGAATGACGATAAAGACATAAAGAATCTTGCCCAATATCGTCAGCGTCGTCTCGCCGGAAGAGTGGTGTTTCCTGTACTCCTTGAGATAGGATTTCAGCACTTGGTAAGTATCCTCGTCAACGATGTCGCCATGGCTGATAATCTTCTCACCCACCTGTACGTCGCGACTCTTGGGGTAGACGTAAAGCAGGTCATCGAGGATCTTCTCGTTTTCTTCGCTGTCATAAATCATGTTGGGCTCAATGAACTCATTGAGGTTCAACTCCTGCAGGATATCGGCATAGCGCCGCACCGACGGGGCATCAAGTAACAGCTCGTAGGCCTGACGCGGCGTCAGCAGCTGCTGTACCCTAATGTTCTGTTCCGAAAAGCCCTCAATGCGTTTAACAGCCTGAATACCCTTCTCAATAAGCGAGTCGTGATCGTCGACAATCTCTCGTTTGTAGATATCGCCCAAGCTAGAGGTCAGTGAGACTTTCATTTGGTTGGCGTATTCCACAGGCATTTGGTCTAACTTCTGACGAAGCAAAGCCACCTGATGGGCACCCACGCTCTTGTCGAAATTATAACGTGGGACAAAGTCCTTCATGCGCTCGGCACGTTCCATCTCCATCGCGTCATCACTCTTGTAGACAGGGAAAGTGAAGGCTGCCGTCAAGTCGGCATCGCTCCAAGGCTTGCCCTTCTCCAGTTTGAAGTTGATTTCCGACGGACGGGGCATAAACCACACGATGGCCGCCACGGTGACCACAACAAATGCCGTGCGCACAGCTATCTCGCGCCATGAGAGCTGCGACTTCAAGTTGAAATTTATCATGCTTACAACTCTTTCAGACTGCAAAAATAAACAATTTTAGCTTGTTTGCCATAAAAAAATGTCGGAAAATGCATGTACTGACACAAAATTTTGTATCTTTGCAGGGAAATTCAAATAAAAAACTGTAAACAAAAGTGACAGAAAGGAAAGTAAGGGTGCGCTTTGCACCCAGCCCCACAGGGCCTCTGCATATCGGCGGCGTGCGTACCGCTTTGTATAATTACCTGTTTGCCCGTCAGCACGGCGGTGATTTGGTGTTCCGTATTGAGGACACCGACAGCACACGTTTCGTGCCCGGTGCTGAGGACTACATCATCGAGGCTTTCAAATGGCTTGGCATTCAATTCGATGAAGGCGTCAGCTTCGGTGGCGAATATGGTCCCTATCGCCAGAGCGAGCGTCGTGACATTTATAAGAAATACGTGCAGGAACTGCTTAATGCCGGTCGTGCCTATATCGCATTCGACACCCCTGAGGAGCTGGAGCGTGTTCGCAACCATATTCCTAATTTCCAATATGACAGCCGCACACGTCTGCACATGCGCAACTCGTTCACCATGAAAGCTTCAGAGGTGATGAGCTATCTGGAACAGGGTCGTCAGTATGTGGTGCGTTTCCGTGTGGATTCCGGTCAGGACATCGTCATCGACGATATGATACGCGGCGAGGTTCACGTGAAGAGCGACATCCTCGATGACAAGGTACTCTACAAGAGCGCCGACCAGTTGCCGACCTATCATCTGGCCAATATCGTCGATGACCATCTGATGAAGATTACGCACGTCATCCGCGGTGAAGAGTGGCTACCCAGCGCTCCGCTACACGTGCTGCTCTACCAGGCCTTCGGATGGGAGGACACTATGCCTCGCTTCGCCCACCTGCCGCTGTTGCTGAAGCCTGACCAGCCGGGCAAGCTCAGCAAGCGTGATGGCGACCGTCTCGGTTTCCCTGTATTCCCCTTAGACTGGCACAGCACTGATTGCAAGACGGGCGAAGAGGTGTTCTGCAGCGGTTATCGCGAGCAGGGCTATTTCCCCGAGACCGTCGTTAACTTCCTCGCATTGTTGGGATGGAACCCTGGTGGCGAGCAGGAAATCTTCTCGCTTGATGAGCTGGTGAAGCTGTTCGACATCACGAAGTGTTCGAAGGCCGGCGCCAAGTTCGATTACAAGAAAGGCATCTGGTTCAACCATGAGTATATTCTGCGCAAGAGTCCCGAGGAGATAGCCAAACTTTGGGAACCGGAGTGTCGCGAGCACGGTGTGAAAGACTCTTTGGAGCGTATCACGCAAGTGGTCGCCATGATGAAAGACCGCGTAAACTTTGTCAAGGAGCTGTGGCCCTTATGCTCGTTTTTCTTCGAAGCGCCCACCGCCTATGACGAGAAGACGGCGAAGAAACGCTGGAAAGCTCCCCAAGAAGGAGAGCCCGGATCGGCACAGACACTGACCGAACTCTGCACCGTCCTTGAGAAGCTCGACGACTTCTCGCTGGAGAATCAGGAGAAGGTAGTCCATGCATGGATTGAGGAGAAGGGCTATAAGCTGGGCAATGTGATGAATGCCTGGCGCTTGGCACTGGTCGGCGAGGGCAAGGGTCCTGGCATGTTTGACATCTCTGCCTTCTTAGGCAAGGAAGAGACCATCAAGCGGACACGCAAAGCCATAGAAATTTTAGGATAACTAGCCTGACTAGTCAAACTAGGAAGAGAATGTACAACATTATTATATACGCGTACCTGTTGGGAGTGGCTATCTACAGCCTCTTCAACGAGAAGGTGAAGAAGATGTGGCGCGGTGAGCGCGACGCCTTCAATGTGCTCCGCGAAAAAGTGGAGCCAGGTGCGCGCTATGTATGGTTCCACGCTGCTTCGCTAGGTGAGTTTGAACAGGGGCGCCCGCTGATGGAACAGCTCAAACGCGACCATCCTGAGCTGAAGATCCTACTCACGTTCTTCTCGCCGTCAGGCTATGAGGTAAGAAAGGACTACAAAGGTGCCGACATCATCTGCTACCTGCCACTCGACACCATTCGCAATGCCCGTCGCTTTTTGAGACTCATCCGTCCTGAGATGGCGTTCTTTATCAAGTACGAGTTTTGGTACAACTACCTGCATATCCTCAAACACCGCAAGGTACCAACCTATAGTGTAAGCAGCATTTTTCGCGACGGACAGGTTTTCTTCCGCTGGTACGGACGTCAGTATAGTCGCGTTCTGAAATGTTTCACCCATTTCTATGTGCAAAACGAGAAGAGCCGTGAGTTGTTGGCCGGCATCGGCATTGACTGCGTCACCGTCGTTGGCGACAGCCGCTTTGACCGTGTACTCCAGATTAAGGAGGCAGCGAAACAGTTGAAGGTGGTTGAGGACTTTTTAGAGGAGAGAGGAAAGAGGAGAGAGGAAAGGGGAGAGAGGAGAGAGGAAAGAGAAAACTCTAATACAAAGGTGTTTGTGGCAGGCAGCAGTTGGCCACCAGACGAGGACATCTTTATCCGTTACTTCAAGGAGCATCCTGACTGGAAGCTCATCATTGCACCACATGTCATCGGCGAAGATCACCTGCAGCAGATTATCACAAAGTTTGGTGACCGTAAAGTCGTCCGTTATACCCAGGCCGAACAATCTCCCCTCCTTTCGGAGGAGCAGGGGGAGGCCCTTATCGTCGATTGCTTCGGCCTGCTCAGCAGCATCTACCGCTATGCCACGGTGAGCTACGTTGGTGGCGGCTTCGGTGTCAGCATCCACAATACGTTGGAAGCTGCCGTTTGGGGATGTCCAGTCATCTTCGGTCCAGAGAACAAAAAGTTCCAGGAGGCGCAAGGTCTGAAAGCCTGCGGCGGAGGTTTCGAGATCAAGGGCTACGACGACTTCGCCCAACTGATGGACCGTTTCGAAAGCGATGAAGCTTTTCTCAATGATGCGGGCCACAAGGCTGGCGCCTACGTTGAGAGTCTTGCAGGTGCCACGGAGAAGATATTAAACGATGTAGAATTATGAACGGAACGATAACGAAAACGAAAAAACGATGGTAACGAGCAAGAGGATAATAGCTATTGGTGGCAGCCTTGTCATGCTGCTAGCCACACTGTTGCCATTGGTAAATGTGAAAAGCTACCGATGGAACATCATCGACCTGCCACATAAGATCGACCGATTGGTGGAGCACCCGACCTACAACACCCTTGGGAAGGTGCTCGTTGGCGTCCTTGTGGTCTGCCCGCTGATTTTAGCCATGGTAGCGTGGCTCAAAGGCCGCGCACCAAAACTGGTAGCGGTGTTGCCGCTGCTGGTTGCCTTGGCTTTCATCGTTATCCTCTTTATGGCTGGGCCATCTTCTCCAGGTATCGGATTATGGCTCTACGCAGTTGTTGCCATCGCTACATTTGCAATTACATACAAACCATAAAAATCTTTATTATCAACCTTATTATTAACCATTTAAAACAAAAACATTATGGAAAAATTCACTAAAGAACAGACCAATTTGTTTACCATCATCGCTGCAGTCGTGATGTTGGTGGCCTTTTTCTTCATTAAACTTGGCGGACAGGCTCCTGTAGGCTATCTGAGTCGTGGTGCAGGTTGGTTTGGCATCATCACTCTGATTATTGCCATGTTAGCCCCCATCTACACCTGTCTCTATGCTTTCCGCAACGAGAAGGCCTTAGAGCCTTTGAAGCCCATCTTCGTGATTAGCCCAGGCTTGGCTTTCGCTCTGCCCCTTATCGCTCTGGGTCTTTGCCTCTTTGCCATGTATTTCGATGGCGGTTGGCCTATCATTCTTTATGCCCTAGGTGCTGCAGCCGTGTTATACATTGGCCAGAATAGCAAATAAGAATCTGACGATTACAAACTATTGGGGCGGCCCGCTGGGTCGCCCTTTGTTACTTTTATTCCTTTTTCTATGGAGTTGTCCTGTTTTGGCCCAAAGGGAGGAAAATGAAACATGGCAACAAGTCTACGAACAATTCACCACCGTCGATGAGCAAGAGGAAGGAGAAGAACAGCTTTACAACAGCTATGAGCTATTGGAACAGCTGGCTGGTGAGCCCTTGGATTTGAACAAGGCCACCCGCGAAGACCTGGAACAGCTGCCGTTTCTCTCTGCACAACAGGTGATGGACATCGAGGAATACCTCTATCGCTACGGGCCTATGCGTTCATTGGGTGAGCTTCGTATGATCCGATCGCTCGATTACCAACAAATCAAGCTGCTGCCTTACTTCGTCTTCGTTACAGGTGAAGACGAATCATCCACTACTTCTTACTCCTCACCGCGTATTATCAAGAACACGCTCTCTGCCACGCTACGTGTACCCTTCTATCGCAGGAAAGGCGACCGCAACGGTTATTTGGGTTACCCTCTGCGTCATACGCTACGTTACGAGTTAGCTGTAGGCAAGCAATGGCGTGTAGGTCTAGTAGGTGCACAGGATGCGGGCGAGCCATTCTTCGCCAACAACAACCGCTGGGGTTACGACGCATACAGTTACTATGCACAACTAAAGAACACTGGACGCATTGCCAATCTCGTCGTAGGTAAATATCGCGTGTCAGCCGGTATGGGCCTCGTTTTAGGCCAGAGTTTCCAGTTGGGCAAGCTGGCAACACTTCAAAGTTCAGGTCGCAGCGTAAGTACGCTGAAGCCGCACACATCGCGCTCTGTGGCAGACTATTTACAAGGCGGAGCTGCCACAATCACATTGCTACGTGGCAGTGAGCGCATGGCCAATGTCCCGGAGCTGAGCCTCACCGCTTTCGCTTCCTACCGACCTGTCGACGCTACGCTAAACAACGACAGTGCGGCACAAACCATCGTCACCAGCGGCTACCACCGCACGCCCACGGAGATGGCGAAGAAAGACAACACCCACATGACTACAGGTGGCGCACACCTGACATTTCACTGCGGAGCCGTCAGACTTGGCGCCACCACGGTCTACACACAGCTAGACCGTTCCTTGCAACCACAGCGTGAGACCCTCTACCGCCGCCATTTCGCCCATGGTCAGCACTTTCTTAACACCAGCATCGACTATGCCTATACACACCACCGATTTGCCTTCAGCGGAGAGACTGCCATCGATGCGCACAGCCATCTTGCCACCGTGAACACAGCGAGCATGCGGGCCACCGACCGTCTCACACTAATGCTCCTGCAGCGCTTCTATAGCTATCGTTACACCACGCTGCATGGTCATAGCTTTGGCCAGGGCGGCTCGCGAGTGCAGAACGAGAGCGGCATCTACCTTGGTGCCACTTGGAATCCAATAAGCCATCTACAGCTTCAAGGTTATGCCGACTATGCCCACCATCCGTGGGCGCAGTATCAGGTGTCGGCAGCCTCGGATGATATTGATTTGCTTTTGCAGGCTACATGGCGCAAAAGCTACTGGACAATGACGGCACGCCATCAGTCGCGCCTGCGAAAGAAAGATAATGAAGAGAAATCATTACTCATACACAACGATGACCACCGACAGCGCTTTGCTGTGATGTGGCAGAATGGGCCATGGGCACTGAAGACACAGGCCGAGATGACACATCATATTGGAAAAAACACTGAGAAAGGATGGCTGGTGAGTCAACAGGCGAGTTATAGTGGGACGTGGCTGACGCTGAGCACGATGGCCGCCTATTTCGACACCGACTCCTACCAGAGTCGCATCTATGCCTACGAGCGTCAGTTGCAGCATGAAATCAGTTTTCCCACCTACTACGGCGAAGGCATCCGCCTGGCCCTGATGGCTCGTGCTGACGTGACGTCCCAGTTACGTCTCTCCGCACGTCTTGGCTACACCAACTATTTTGTCCGTCCAACTATCGGTACAGGTTTGCAGCAGATTTCTCATAGCCATCAAACAGACCTTGACCTACAACTGCGTTGGAAGTTTTAGCATAAAAGCTTGGCAGACTCAGCAATAATTTGTAATTTTGTCAGCGAAAACTACAACTACCAGAAAATTCCTTATTTATGAGAAGATTTCGTTTCCTCCTGCCAGTGCTTGCGTCATTTTTGATGGCAGGTGAACTGACTGCCCAGACTGCGCAATATCAGATTGGAGTGTGCGACTGGATGGTTCTGAAGCGGCAAAAGCTGGGGCAGTTCGCATTGGCTCGCGAACTGGCCTGCGATGGTGTGGAGCTTGACATGGGTGGCTTAGGTCAGCGTGAGCTGTGGGACAACAAGCTGCGAGATGAGGCCGAGGCGGCACACTTCCTCCATGTGGCTGACTCGTTGGGCGTCAGCATCGGCGCTGTGGCCATGAGCGGTTTCTACGCACAAGACCTGACACAGCGAGACAACTATATGGCACTAGTTGGTGATTGCTTCGACACGATGGACCGTATGGGTGGTGTCACGGTGGCCTTTCTACCACTCGGCGGCTGTGGCAACGACTGGACAACCAACCGTGAGAAACGCCGCGAGGTAGTCAGCCGCCTGCATAACATCGGCGAGGCAGCCAAGGCTCACGGTAAGCGGGTGGGCATTGACACACCGCTCGACGCAAAGGGCAACTTGAAGCTATTAAAAGAGATCAAGAGCGATGGAATCGGCATTTTCTATAAATTCCAGACGGCCATTGAGCGTGGTGTCGACATCGCTTCCGACATGAAGCGACTCGTCGCCAAAAACATCTGTGCCATCCATGCGTCAAACACCGACGGCCAGTGGTTGCGCAACGACTCGGCCATCAATATGGCGCAGATAAAACAGACGCTTGACCAGATGGGTTGGCAGGGCTGGCTCTTCGTGGAGCGTAGCCGCGACACATCAATGGTGAAGAATGTCAGGATGAACTACGGCTCCAACGTGCACTATCTGAAGACCATCTTCAGCGATTATCCTGCGCCTAAGGTCGCCTTGGACAGCGCCGGACGGCCTGTCGACTATGTGGAGACCATCATCAAGCGCGCACAGAAATGCACCGATGAGCTGGCTATCACTTGGACGCCCGTGGGCCAGACGGTGCTCAACATCATCAGCAACCGCTACTTTCAGCTGAATGATATTTATGCCGAGCGTGACACATTGAAAAAGTCCGATAAGAAATTAGCTGAGGCGCAATGCGACTCAAAGCTCTACCGTTCACACTTCGGCTTCGACGCCCAGCTGTCGCTTTATCTCACGCCACAGCAAATTGAGACGGTAAAGGACGTGATAACTTTCAATGTGGTGAAGGTGACCTACGAGGCACAGTGCGACATGATTCCCACGCTGACCGATGAAGAAAAACAACAGATCATGGCTTGGCTGAAGGAGGCACGCGAGCTCGCCATCGACGCAGAAAGCTCGAAGAAGAAGCATGAGGTGTTCGGAAAATACAAGGGTCGCATCAACAACTATCTGTCGGCTCGCGGCTACGACCTCGTAAAGGAGCGTGAGGCATGGTATGAACGAATCAAAGCAAGAGGAGGGAAGATATGAAAAGGTTCTTTTTTGCCGCGCTGATGATGGTCTGCGTTTCAGTCATGGCGCAAAGGGGCATCACCAGCACAACGCAAAGCTCACATGCGAAGATGTCGAGCGTGCCGCTGACGTCTGTACAATGGACAGACGGCTTCTGGGCTGAGCGTTTCGACGTGCTGAGCAAGACCAGCGTGCGAAGCATGTGGCAGACGTGGCAGTCGAAGGAAGGCAAGGGCTTCAACAATTTCCTTGTGGCAGCTGGCGAGGCACAGGGCGAACATCACGGACCACCGTTCCACGACGGCGACATGTACAAATGGCTGGAGGCCGTTGCCTCTGTCTATGCCGTGACGCACGATGCTCAGCTTGATGCTATCATGGACCGTTTCATCGGTCTTGTCCAGAAGTCACAACGCTCTGACGGCTACATCCACACCCCTGTCATCATCAAAGAAAGGAATAGCGGCTCCAGTATGCCTAACGGTTCTGCAGACGTGACAAACGGTCCGGTTGGCACCTCTACTGGAACAAAGAACGACGCAGCTTTCGAGAACCGCCTCAACTTCGAGACCTACAACCTTGGTCACCTTATCATGGCAGGCATTATTCATAAGCGGGCTACAGGCAAGACGTCACTGTTTGACTGCGGCGTCAAGGCGGCTGATTTCCTTTACGACTTCTGTCAGCGTGCTCCCGAGGAGCTAGCTGGCAACGCCATCTGCCCATCGCACTACATGGCGGTAGCAGAACTTTATCGTGAGACGGGCAACGCAAAGTACCTCGACCTGCTGAAGCAATTCATTGACTTTCGTGGCATGGTGGAGAATGGCACTGACGACAACCAAGACCGCATTCCCTTCCGTCAGCAGTACCGTGCCATGGGTCATGCCGTGCGGGCCAACTATCTCTACGCAGGCGTGGCCGACCTCTACCTTGAGAGCGGAGAGGAGCAGCTGATGCGCAACCTCACGAGTATCTGGCTGGACATCGTGACACGCAAAATGTATATCAACGGAGCCTGCGGCGCCCTCTACGACGGTACATCTCCTGACGGAACGAACTACACACCCGACAGTATTCAGAAGGTGCACCAGAGCTACGGTCGCCCCTATCAGCTTCCCCACTCCACCGCCCACAACGAGACCTGTGCAAACATCGGCAATATGCTTTTCAACTGGCGCATGCTGCAGGCTACGGCCGACGCGAAATATATGGATGTGGTAGAGAACTGCTTATACAACAGCGTGCTGCCCGGCATCTCGATAGACGGTGAGAAATACTTCTATACGAATCCGCTACGACTCAGCGACGAGCTGCCATATAAGCTGAGGTGGCCAAAGGAGCGCAAGAAGCTCATTTCCTGCTTCTGCTGTCCGCCGAACACGCTGCGCACGCTGTGCCAAGCACAGGACTACCTCTACAGCATCGCGCCCGCGCGCATATATATAAATATGTATGGCGCAAGCCGCCTGCAGACGAAAGTCGAAGGCATTGGCGACATCACGCTGACGCAGGAGACGGAATATCCCTGGGACGGAAGTATCGCGTTGAGAATAGAGCAGCTGAAGGTTCGCCGCGGCACGGCATTTGACTTGGCGCTGCGTATTCCGTCGTGGACCAGCGAGCCTATCGTCCTGGTCAATGGCGAGAGGGTCGACTTGCTGCAGGAGAAGGGCTATTTCATCATCCATCGCGTGTGGAAGAAGGGCGATGTCGTCATGCTCGAGCTGTCTATGAAGACATCAATCGTGGAAGCAAATCCTTTGGTGGAGGAGAGCCGCGGGCAAGTGGCCGTGGTTCGTGGCCCTATAGTATATTGTGTGGAGAGTCAGGACTTGAATGGCGTCAACATTGATGACATCGCCCTGCCCGTCACGGCGCAATTCCGCACAGCAGAGACGACCATCGACGGCAGCCATGTCGTAGCCCTGGAGACGGAAGCCTACGTGCGCAATGAGGCATCGTGGGAAGGCCAGCTTTACAGGCCTGCTTCTATCGAAAAACAGAAGAAAACCATCCGATTCATCCCCTATTTTGCCTGGGGTAATCGCGGCAAGGGCGAGATGACAGTCTGGCTGCCCGCCGTCTATTGAACCTCTAAGTTCTGGAACTCTACCGCGTCGGCATCTATGGTCAACTCATAGGTGCCGGCGTTGATTTGTGTGCCCGTCGTCGTAGACAGCATCTTGAACTTGTTCGGAGTCGGCGGGAAGGTGATGTCGCGGTCAACGAGTGTCACCTTTTTGGCATCGGTGAGCCTCAGGCGTGCCGTCACAGGCTGGCCCGTAGTGTTCTTGTAGCGGAAGCGCAGGGCATACTCCTGCCCGAGGCCAGGGGTGATGAGGAAGGTAGTTTGTGCCTTAATGGCCCTGTTTGACCTTTGCGGTTCGTAGACGGTGGCAGGACGGGCATCGGTGTCTTGCGGCAGCTCGTCTTTTGGCAACTTGGCGATGGTGTCGGTGTCGAGGGCATGCCAATAAGCCCTACTAGTATGACTAGCGGAACTAGGTAAACTAGTAAGACCAGCATCACTAGAACTATTCGCGAAAACTGCGATGGCGCAGATGACAGCCTGGCCCACCTTCACCTCGGGGAAGGAGATGTGCAGACGGCCATTCTTTGCACGCGCCGTGACCGTGCGACAGAAGGCGGTGGCATAGCCAGCCTCAGCCCACGGGTCGAGGTCATCGATAACGAGACTGTCGTTTATCGCCACATCAAAGATGCGCAAGCCTTCGTAATCAGCCGATTCGCTATTATCGTCTTTACCATGCCACGGCTCCACAAAGTACAGCTCTACGGTATAGGTGGTGTCGCTGGGCACAGGCAGGTCGTACCACAGACGGTGACGACCATAGCGGAAGAATTGGAACAGCTCTGGGTCATCGGTGCCGTTGATGGGTTCAGTCAGGTGGCGCTGACTAGCTTGGTAGGGATGCACGCCCTCGAAGTCCTGACCCCATGAGTGGCTCAGCAGCGAGTCGTCGGCCTGCCAGAGGTTGCCGCGACTATCGGTGTAGGCATCGCCGCCACAGTTGATGCGGTAGAGGGCCGGGCCGTCGGTAAGGCTTATGGGGTTCATGGGATTTATGGGGCAAATAGGGCTTATAGGATGATAGGCCAGGGTGGGTTCCTCCCAAATGGTGAGTAGCCCCTTGTAGTTTACAGGGCCTATCTTGTCGATGCGACGGAGGGCACCGTCGGGCTGCACGCGACCAGGGTTGTCGTGCGAGACGAAGAGCCATTGGAAATGACCACATACGCCGAGGGTGTCGGCGGGAGAACCGCCGACCGCACTGAATGCTTGCTGGGCCAGCTGCTGTTTTTTATTAAGGAGGGCGGTGAAGCTCTCCTCGCTGTATTTGTCGTCACCATGCAGGTCGAGGGTGCGCCATGCTCCGTACTCGCCATTGAGGAGCTGCTCAGGACGCGAGAGCTCTTCTGCGTAGGCGTCGGGGTTGCCGCCGTAGGTGCCACTCCAGTTCTGAATGACGTTCCAGTCAGTACCCTCGCCGCCGTTGCAGGTGGTGACAAGGCGCTGTTTCGAAGCTGTCGGATCGAGGCTACGAATAAGGGCGGTGCACTCCTCGGCGAAGTCACGAGGCAGCACGCTCTCGTTTTGCAGGCCCCAGAGGATGACGGATGGCGAGTTGCGGCGCTCCTTCACCCAGCGTGTGAGCAGACGCTTGAAGTTGTCGCGGAACTGCGGCGTGTCGTACCAGATATGGGCTGAGAACTGACTCCAAAACAGCAGACCTTGTTCGTCAAGCAGTTGTTGGTAATAGAGGTTGTGCGGCTGGTGTGCTTCGCGGAAGGCGTTGAAACC
>JAGAAJ010000048.1 GCA_017615355.1 Prevotella sp. | reverse complement strand
GCCCTCGACCGTGCTCACGTCGGCCTCGACTATTTCGACGCCTCTATCAACCGCATCGGTGCATATATTATAGGTACGCGTGCCACGCAGAAGTGCATCCTGCAGGCCCTGCTTGAGCCGAAGAAGCTGTTGCGCGAATATGAGGACAACAGTCAGGACTTCGAGCGCCTCGCCCTGATGGAGGAGGCCAAGTCGATGCCTTTCGGTGCCGTTTACGACTACTTCAACCTGAAGAACAACGTGCCCGTGGGTGAGGAGTACATCGCCTGCATCCAGCAGTACGAGAAGGACGTGACGTCGAAGAGATAATAGCCGTCATAACGTTATACCGTCATAACGTAATAACGAAAAAAAGAAGGAAAATGGCAAAAACCAGTTCTTTGAAGAGCACCCTCGCTGTGTCTCTCACCAATTATCTTGACGCAGGTGCCATCGTGGCAGGTGCCAGCGGATTGACGCTGTGGCAGAACTATCTGGGCCTCTCGGAGGTGCATCTGGGATGGCTCAACTTCATCAGCGCCAACTGCCTGGGTGCAGCCATCGGTGCCATCATCGGCGGTTTCCTGGCTGACAAATATGGCAGAAAGTTCATCTTCACCTACAACCTGCTGGTGTATATGCTGGGTGTGCTGCTCATCATGTGCTCGTTCAACTATCCGATGCTGCTGGCAGGATTCCTCGTCACAGGCATCAGCGTTGGCGTGGGTGTGCCCGCCTCGTGGACATATATCAGCGAGAGCTCTGAGGTGAACAAGCGTGGCCGAAATATCTGCATCTCGCAGATGTCGTGGGGCCTCGGACCTATGTGCATCCTGCTCTTCGGCATGCTCTTCGCGCCCGACGGCTATCTCTTCGGCGCTGTACAGCGTGTGGCACATGCCTTCCTGGGAGCTGATGCCGCTGTCAACGAGGTCAACGTCTTCTCGTCGCGTATTGTCTTCCTGACGCTCTTCATCGTGGCCTTCATCGCGTGGAACCTCCAGCGCAAGCTACAGGAGAGCGCTGAGTTCGTCAGCAACAAGGAAAAGGAGGAGAAAACAGGCCTTGTGGACAATATCAAGGTGCTGTTCCAAAACATGACCGCCGTCAAGACCGTCATCTTTCTCGCCACCATCTACCTCACATGGAACCTCGTGGCCTCTGTGATGGGCTTTTTCCAGCCGCATATCTACGAGACGGCAGGCGGTGTGACGAATGAGCAGGCCAACTGGATGAACTGCATCCAATGGGCCATCATCGTGGGCGTGACGTTCATTGTGTCGAAGCTTATCGACAAAACCTCGCACAAGGCCATCTACACCTTCGGCCTTCTCGTGGCCATTGCCGCATGGGTGGTCATCATCACCGTGGGCGCTGGCGGTATGGCCGGCCTCTGGCTCTTCGCCATCCTCTGGGGCATCCAGGGCGGCTCTTCCCCGCAGATTTTCTATGCTTTGTGGGGCAGCGAGCTTTTCCCGGCCAAGTTCCGTGCTGGTGCACAGGGTCTGATGTTCTTCATCGTGCGTGGCCTGTCGGCTGTGTGGGGACTCGTCTTCACCTATATCTATGGCGACAACGGCGAGGGCTTCACGATTGCAGCCTGGTGCATGATCGTTCTGCTCTGCATTTCCCTCATCGTAGGCTTCATCGGTGCTCCGCTCACTCGCGGCCGCTCTCTTGATGCCATCACCAAGGAGCGCTACGGCGAAGAATTCTAAGCTGTTCCCCTCATAAATTAAGCCTGCTGTCCTCGTGGATAGCAGGCCTTTTTATTTTCATGAAGAGCCACTTTATTTTGCTCAGGAGCCTCTTTATTTTGCTGAAGAGCCTCTTTATTATGCTCAGGAGCCTCTTTATTTTCCTGAAGAGCCTCTTTATTTTGCTGCGGAGCCTCAGGAATTGTTAAAATTCGTTTTTCTTACAATTCTTACAATTCTTACAGCAAAAAATGGACACTACCACCACAACGGAAGAAGAAAAAAGAATTTTTTATTCTAATATTATTGTATAATTATTGTATTATTATGCATACTTTTACTCTCTTCATCACATGGAGGGCGCATATTTAGGTGTAAGAATTGTAAGAATTGTCAGAAAATCCAATTATTACAATTCTTAAGCCGATTGAAACCGGATGCACATTCCGTTAGAAATTCTTGCGAACGCCCGTCCACTCGGGGAATTTCATCTTCAGGTACTCATCGTCGAGGAAGAGGGCTGACTGTCCCACCTGGCCTTTCAGCTGCCAGTCGAGCCACTTGATGACGGCCTTGGCATAGTTGCCGCCATGCTTCTCGTAATAGGTGCCGCTGTGGCCGTCCTTCGAGTTGAGCATCACCACGGGGATATTGTCGGCAATGCGCTCATAGTCCTTCTGTGCATTGGCGAAAGCGATGTCGCCAGGGCCGCCAATCATATAGAACATCGGCTGGTGAAGATTCTTCAGGCTCTCTTTCGTCGTACCCATCATTTCCATGTCGCCGATGCCTGAGTTCAGCATCACACAGGTCTTGATACGCGGATCATGGGCAACACCCAGCACCTGTGCACCACCGCACGACTGACCCATCGCTGCCACATGGTCGAGGTCGAGACAATGATAGTATTCCGTGCCTTGGGTGGCATTCTGGTCGGTCAGCCAGCTCAGCACTTCCAGCAGCATCTTAGGATAGGTCCTGAAAGGCGGCTCAGCCTGCTGTTTCTTATTCTTCTTGGCTTTCTTCTGTGCCTCTTCTCTCTGCTTGGCCTTCTGTTCCTCGCGGGCCTGACGTTCTTCGGCAGTAAGCGGCAGTATCTTTTCGCCATTGGCCATGATTACCTCGCCTTTGGTTTCGGGATAAGCTGACAGCAGCACACCCTTCCATTGTGCCATCACGTCCTCTTCGTCATAGGGACCTATGGCTGCTATCACATAGCCGTAGGAGGCCACCTCGCTCAGCAGCAGGCGCATCTCTACGTTGTTGTTGAAGCAGGCGCCATTGGCATAGACAATCACAGGCAGGGCTCCTTTCTGCGCCACCAGCTCCTGCAGGTTCTGGGGACGATACACCGTGAAGCCCGGGCAGGAGGCATCTCCCACCACTTCCGACTTGAACGGTCCCGTTCCACCTTCTTCCACTACTTGCCTTTGGGCCGTCTGGGCATTTGTCAGCCCCACACTTGCAGCGACCATCATCGCTGTCATGAACAGTTTCTTCATCATCACTTATGTCTTTTTTAATGTTCGCAAAGCGGATTCAATTTTTAATGTTCGCGAAGTGGATTCCACCCCTGGGCCTTGAGCTCAAACTCCTGATTGTCGCGGGTGACGAGGACGTGGCCGTATTTCTGGGCGGTGATATGACCGATGAGGTGGACGTCATCAATCTCACGCACCTTGTCGAGGTCGCCGATGGGCACGGTGAAGAGCAGCTCGTAGTCCTCGCCGCCGTTGAGGGCGCACGTGGTGACGTTCATCTCCATCTCCTCAGCCATTACGGCGGTCTGATAGTCAATGGGCAGCTCCTTCTCGAAGATGCGACAGCCGGTACCGCTCTGCTTGCAGATATGCATGAGCTCTGAGGAGAGGCCGTCGCTGATGTCCATCATCGCCGTAGGATGGATGCCGGCCTCGCGCAGGCGCTGGACGATGTCGCCACGGGCCTCTGTCTGCAACTGGCGCTGCAGGAGGTATTCCTTGCCGCTGAAGTCGGGCTGGGCGAGATTGGAGATCTGGGATTTGAGATTTGCGATTTCCGAGGCATCCTTGGCTGCAGCCAGCTTCTTCTGCAGGTCGTTATACTGGCTGTAGTAGACGTTCTTCTCACGTTCCAGGAGCTGCAGGCCCATATAGGCTGCCCCAAGGTCGCCGCTGACACAGATAAGGTCGGTGTCCTTGGCGCCGCTGCGATAGACGATATCTTCCTTATTAGCCTCGCCGATGCAGGTGATGCTGATGGCCAGGCCGGTATAGCTGGAGGTGGTGTCGCCACCCACGATGTCGACGCCCCACTTCTCACAGGCACGGCGCAGGCCGCTATAGAACAGTTCGAGGTCTTCCACGGTGAAACGCTTGCTCAGGGCCAGAGAGACAGTCATCTGACGAGGTGTGCCGTTCATGGCGAAGATGTCGCTGATGTTCACCATTGCCGACTTATAGCCCAGATGCTGCAGGTCGATGTAGGTGAGGTCGAAATGCACGCCCTCCATGAGCATGTCAGTAGTGACGAGCACCTCCTTGTCGGGATAGTGCAGCACGGCGCAGTCGTCGCCTACGCCCTTGATGGTCGAGGTGTTCTTCGGAGTGATGTCTTGTGTCAGGCGGTCGATGAGGCCGAACTCGCCGAGGGATGCTATTTCCATCGTGTTAAGTGTTTTATTATTGAGTGGTAATCCCCGTTATTTAAAACTGATGGTATTACTGTCGTGAGATGCTGGGTGCTGTTTGCTGTTGGCTGGCTTCGGATGGCTGTCTTTGCCTTTGACGAGGATGCTGTTGCGTGAGTTCTTCAGCACATAACCCACAATGAAATCGCAGAATTTCTGCTCCTGCTCCTTCTGCATAAAGGTGATGCGCACGGGCAAGGCGAAGAGATTTCTGCGTACCTCGTCGCTGAGGCCATCGATGGCTGTCAGGCGGGCGGCATCCTTCTCTGTGGTGATGATGAGCTTGGGCGAGGGCATCTGGCCGAAGGTCTCGTTGATACGGCGCACGTCCTTGCGGTTGAAGTGGTGATGGTCGGGGAAGGTAAGAAGCGAAAGGCTCTTCACCTTCGGCCGCAGGTCTTCCTCCATCTGTCGAGGCGAGGCGATGCCCGTCAGCAGCAGGACGTTAGAGTCTGCAGGTAAACTGCAGACCGCACTTTCCTTTTCGTTTTGGTTTTGGTCTTCGTTCCCCTTTTCGTTTTCGTTATGGTTTTCGTTAAAAACCGGCTGCAGCTCGCCGTAGTCAAGGGTTGTGAAGTAAAGATGCTGATAGGGATAGAGGCTCATGGCCTTCGTGATGACGCGAAACTCCATGGGTTTCAATTCCTTAGGACACTTCGTGACAATTACGATGTCGGCGCGGTTCTTGCCGCTTAACGGCTCGCGCAGACGACCGGCTGGCAGGAGCTTGTCGTAGATGATAAGGCGATGATAATCAACCAGCAGAATATTGACGCCAGGCTTCACGTAACGGTGCTGGAAGGCATCGTCGAGCAGGATGACGTCGAGCTTTTCGTCATTATCCGTAAGACGCTGGATGCCACGCACGCGCTTACCGTCTACGGCCACGCTGATATCGGGAAACTTCGTCTTCATCTGGAAGGGCTCATCGCCGATTTCGCGTGCCGTTGTGTCGGCATCAGCAAGGAGGTAGCCGCTGGTCTTGCGCTTGTAGCCTCGGCTGAGTACGGCCACACTGAATTTCTCGCGCAGCAGTCGGACGAGGTATTCCACGTGGGGCGTCTTGCCCGTTCCGCCCACGGTGATGTTGCCGACGGCGATGACGGGCACATGGAAGGCGCGGCTTTTCAGCAAGCCCACGTCGAAACAGAAGTTGCGCATCTTCACCACTCCGCCGTAAAGCCAGCTGAATGGCAGCAGCCCTTCCCTGATCTTGATGTAATCGCCCTCCATCTTTTGATTTTTTTCTAGTTTAAACTAGTTGAACGAGTATCACTAGTCTATTCCACAGCAACGCTAAATGGCACGCGGGCCTGCAGGCGGTTGCGCACCTGGTCGAGGCGCAGCTGCAGGAATGGCTCGTAGAGGTCGCCTAACACCATGCGGAGCTGCGACTGCACGCGGGTATGTGTGAGCTTATCAAGATAGGAGCCACTCTTCTCGTCGTTACCGCCGAAGAAGTCTTCCGTCCAGTCTTTCTTCACAGGATAGGCGTTGGTGTGATATTCCTGCATATTGGCCAGCTGGGCGGCTTTCTGAATAGCATCGTCAAGCGAGCCGAGCTTGTCGACGAGGCCGATGCCGAGGGCGTCGGTGGCCAACCACACACGGCCCTGGGCGATGCTGTCCACATCGTCGCGAGTCATCTTGCGCCCGTCAGCCACGATATCGAGGAAGTTCACATAGCCGCGGTCGGTATAGCCCTGCAGATAGCGCATCTCGTCGCTGTTTTCATCGCCGAAGATAAGATTCGTCTCAAAGTCAGAGTAGCGGTTGGTGGTGACACCGTCCCATGTGATGCCCAGCTTGTCGCTGACCAGTCCGCTGAAGTTAGGCACGAGGCCGAAGATGCCGATGCTGCCCGTGATAGTGGTGGGTTCGGCGAAGATGTAGTCGGCGCCACAGCTGATCATATAGCCGCCTGATGCAGCCTTACCGCCCATCGAGACTACGACGGGCTTCTTCGTCTTCAGCTGCTTGATGGCATGCCATATCTGCTCAGAGGCCACAGCGCTGCCGCCACCCGAGTTGACACGCAGCACGACGGCTTTCACCTTCTCGTCCTCGCCCAGACGGCGCAGGTCATCGGCAGTCGTACGGCCCACGATGTTATGGCCGCTCATGAAGCCGCTCGTAATCTCGTCGACAATCTCTCCATAGGCGTAGTACACGGCTATCTCGTCGCCCCTCTCCTTCACCTTCTTCGCAGGCTTCAGATGAAGCATGTTATCGAGGGTCAGCAGGTTGAGGTCGTCGTCCTTGCCAATGCCCAGCTTGCGGCGCACCACCTGCTGCATCTCCTCAGGATAGAAGGCACGGTCGATGAGGCGTGCACTCTTGTAGTCGTTCACAGAGGCGAAAATCATAATGCTGTCGTTGGCCAGCTGGTTGAGCTGCTCAGCGGTAGTCTTACGGCTTTGGGCAATCTGCTCCGTCCATTGGCTCCAGATGCCATTCAGGTAGGTGGCACGCTGCAAACTGTCCTCAGCACTCATGTCTTTGCGGGTGACGCTCTCCACATAACTCTTATACTTGCCCACGCGTGCGCATTGATACTTCACGCCCAGCTTCTCATAGAGGCCAGTCATGTACATCGACTTGCCGCCCAGACCCTTGAAGTCAATCATACCCGTAGTGTTGAGGAACACGGAGTCGGCCACCGAGCAGACATAGTACGAGGCCTGCATCATCTGGTCGCCATAAGCATACACCCACTTGCCGCTCTTGCGGAAGTCGGCCAGGGCATCGCGAATCTGCTGAGCCGTAGCGGGCGAGTCGAATACGGTGGCACCACCCTCGAGGTAAATACCCTTGATATTCTCCTCATCACGTGCCAGACGGATGGCTTTCAGGATGTCGTCGAGGCCCATGTCGTCAGCGTTGGCAGAGCCAAGCAGAAAACCCAACGGGTTGGTGTCCTCAGAGCGCTCGTTCACCATACCGTTCAGTTTGAGCACAAAGACAGAGTTCTCCTTCGCCTTCACCTTTGAGTCACTGCCGGCCAGGATACCCATGACAGTAAGGGCCAGCAACAGGCCGCCGATGATGGTCATCACGAGGATGCCGCACATCGTGGCCAGCATGTATTTAAAGAAATCTTTCATCGTTAAAAGGGTTTTTGTTATAAATCAACGGCAAAATTACAAATTATTTGTGAGATAGAAGAAGAAGAGATGTTTTTTTAGCGATTATTAATGCCGTTTTACGAAGCATACCGTAAAGAACATGTACATATTATACCAAGGGTGTAACTTTCCGTTACACCCTGGCTGGAAAACAGCTAAAACAAAAAGAGCCCCGGAGATTTCTCTCCAGGGCTCTCAATTCTAAAGAAGGCGGCCTCCTACTCTCCCGCATTGCATTGCAGTACCATCGGCGCAGGCGGGCTTAACTTCTCTGTTCGGAATGGGAAGAGGTGGGACCCCGCCG